>NZ_JBYSXD010000017.1:0-79663 GCF_058781865.1 Arthrobacter sp. FW306-1B-F12A | reverse complement strand
GGAACGGGGCAACAGAACCTGCGCCTCTATGAACGCAAAGGCTTGTTGGAACCGGGCAGGACCCTGGGCGGGACCCGTCAGTACAGCGAGAACGATCTCGTGACATTGCGGCGGATTGGTGAGCTGCTGGAGCTGGGGCTGAACCTTGCCGGCGTCCGGATGGTCCTGGTCCTCGAAGCCGACAACCGGCGCCTCGAGGCGGAACTCAGGTCCGCGAACGCTACCCGGGACACCGCCCGGCCCCGGTCTGGGTGAAGACGAGTGCGAAAGAGCCCCCATGATCGAGGGAATTCGATGAAATGGCCTGAGCCGCCGCGACCGGCCCGAGGCAAAGATGGCGGGTGGCGCGGCCGGGGTCACTTGCCGGGGGTGATTGCAAGGCCGGCGGTCAGGGCGGCCAGCCCGAGCTCGAACTGCTTCTTGCCGGCGACCTCTGGGAGCTCATCGAGGATGCCGGCGAGAAATGGAACCTCGGCTGGAGGCAGTTTGGCAACTTCCCGCCGCCAACTCGCCGCGTACGTCGCTTGTTGCTGCCGGTGTGTGCGCGGTATTTCCCAGGCCACAAAACCTGTGGCATAGGTGAGGACGGCGTAAACCGCGTGGACGCCTTGCACCGGGGGCATCCCGGCCCTGGCCAGCGGTCCGAGGAGGGCCTCGAGCCCGTGGAGGAAGCCGGGCCCGATCACCGCCCGGGAGAGGAAGATCATCGGTAGGCTCGGGTGCTCGATCAGGTTCAGGCGTAGTGCCCGTCCCCAGGCATGCAGGATCGCCCCGACGTCATCGGGGAGCGGGTGGGGGAGGTGGAGGTCTCGCAGACCCCGTTGGGCGATGGCATCGAGCAGATCTTCCTTGCCGTTCACATAGCCGTAGGTGGTCATCACTCCGCAGTTGAGGCGGCGGGCCAGCATCGGCATGGTGAGCGCCTCGAGACCTTCCTCGTCGGCCAGTGTCAGCGCGGCTTCGACCACCTGCTCCCGGGTGAGGGAGCCGCGCGGTCGCCGTTTTCGCGGGGTCTTGACAGGGTCCTGCATGGAGGTATCGTACTACTTACGGTAAGTAATACGCTCCTGGAGGTGAGAGCGGATGCCCCCGGACCAGTTTGTCGGCCTCGCGGTGAATGTCGTGGTTTACCTGGCTCTCATCGCTTTTGTCCTCTATCGGCAGATGATGGCGCAACCGCTCAGGGTTCGCCCGCTCGTGTTGCTGCCGGCGGTCCTTGGCCTCTTCGGACTCCAACAGCTGGCCCGCCAGTCGCTCGCTGCAGACCGGGGCCGGGTAGTCCTCCTTGTTGTCGGCCTCGTCATTGGATTGGGCGCCGGTCTGTGGCGGGGGACGACGTTCCGGGTTTGGCCCGATGCCGGCCGGGTGATGGTCAAGGGCACGGCAATGACCCTGGTGACCTGGGCGGTGCTCATTGTGATCCGGTTGCCATTCGCGTTCCTCGGTTACGCGGCCAACCACTCTCAGGGTTTCGTGGTGGGCGAACTGCTCCTGGCCCTGGCAGTGACGTTCGCCGCCCAGAACGCGGTGATCTGGGCCCGGGCAAAGGGGCTCAATGTTGACGAAACCATAGTCCGCCCTTCCAACCGGAAGTGGTAGGCCATGACCGTCGCAGCCCGGTGGCCGGAAATGGAAGAGGCAAGGAGGGGATATGGAGTCATCGCCCTCAGCGGCACGCGCGCTTGACTCGACGGGTGGGCCGCTGATGCCGGGCCAGAAGGCGATCTTCGCAGTCGCGTGCGTCGTGGCCGGTTTCCTGCCGGTCTCGGTCGGATACGTCCCGGATGAGGCCACCCGGCTCGTCTGCGGTCTGGCCGTCACCGGCGCTTTGCTTGCCATCGCCCTGCTGGCGAGGCGAAATGCCGCTGTGCACAGGTACTGGGAGATACCCCTGGCATTCTTCGGCATGTCCCTGTTCATCCTGGCTGACCGCTACGTTCCGGGCTTCCTTGCAAGCCAGGTTCTCCACAGCCCCCCGGTCGCCGGGAACCCGCTGGCATCGACGGTTCCCGCTACGGTGATCATCGAGCTCGACGAACTGATGCTCACCGTCGTCGCTGTCCTACTTGTGGTCTGGATCTCAAGGAGCTCGCTGGCCTCGGTCTACGTCCGCTGGGGGCGGTTCGGAAGGGCTTACGTGATCGGAATCGCCGCTCTCATCGCCTTCTACGTACTCACGTTCGGAGTGCTGCCGCACTCGCGTTTCATGCCTGTGCACGGCGCCGTCGATTTTGGCCGTTACCTCAGCCTGACGCCTGCACTCTTTGTCGCGGCGGCCGCCAACGGGTTCCTGGAAGAGCTGACGTTCCGCGGACTACTGATGTCCAGGCTGAACATCGCCTTCGGTCCCTACCTGGCGACGACTATCCAGGCGGCAGTCTTCGCGTCCTGGCACGTAGGCGTCACCTACACGGCCTCCGGCCTCGTCTTCATCGTGTTGTTCGCCTTCCCACTCGGCCTGATCGGCGGCTATCTCACCCGCAGCTCGGGCAGCATCATTCCCTCTACCCTTTTCCACGCGGGCGCGGACATACCGATCTACCTCGGTTTCCTGTCCTACGTCCCATAGCGCTCCCCGCGGGTCTCCGCTGATCCGGATCGATTCCCTGGCGTCCCATTGCGGTCCTTGGCCGCTATACCAGGGCGGCACCGGTGTCTATTGATCGAACCGGGGGTGAAGCCGGCTTCCAACGGCGCCAGGCGGCGGTCATCTCGGCTTAGCCCGGCCAACTGCCAGATGCACGCTTTCAGTTTGGTGGCTCAGGGAGCGAGAACCTGCGCGTTATGGATGCACGGGACTCACGAACTAGGGTTGCCCGCTGCGAGTGCGGGGGCTTGCAAACGTTTCGCCGTTGACAGGAACACCGACGCGGCCTGATGTCCGGCCGGGCTGAGCCTGCGGTTCGCGAGGTGGGCGAGGAGGATCCGCCGGGTCGGTGAACCGTTGAGCGGAACGGCGATGATGTCGGGGCGGAGTGCACTCAGGGCGAGCCGCGGGGCCAGGGCGATGCCGATACCGGCGGCGACCATGCCTTGGGTTTCCTGGTAGTCGTTGGCTGCGAAGGCGATGGCCGGTTCGAAGCCGGCGTCGCGGCAGACCCGCCGGAGGACGTCGGCCACGGGGTGTTCGTCGCGGACGATCCATTGCTGGTCGCTGAGCGCGTCGATCCGAACCGAGCGGAGTGCGGCGACGGGGTGGTCCCTTGGAACGAGCAGCATGGTGGGGTCCTTCATGAGCGGGACGAGGTTCAGGTCCTCGTCCTCGATGCGCTCCCACGGGTAGTCCCAGAGCAGCGTTAGTTCGATGTCCCTGCGCCGCAGCCGTTCGAGGAGGCCGTCGCGACGGGCACTAACCACCGTGACCGCAACGTCAGGGTGGCGGGCCCGGAAGGCGAGCACGACGTCGGGCATGAGGGAGGCGCCGACGGTGGGGAACGTCCCCATGTGCAGCTGGCCTCGCCTCAGCCCCGCGAACTCGCCCATCTCGGCCCGGGCGGCTTCGATTGTCCGGTCGATTTCTTCCGCGTAGCGGAGGAGCGCCTGACCGGCATCGGTGAGCACGACGCCCCGTGGATGGCGGTCGATCAGCGCGACGCCCACTTCGTGTTCAAGCTTGGCGATCTGCTGGGAGACGGCTGAGGTCGTAAAGGACAGGGCCGTCGCGGCGGACGTCAGGGAGCCGGAACGGCTCACCTCGCGGA
This sequence comes from Arthrobacter sp. FW306-1B-F12A, assembly GCF_058781865.1. Classification (NCBI taxonomy): domain Bacteria; kingdom Bacillati; phylum Actinomycetota; class Actinomycetes; order Micrococcales; family Micrococcaceae; genus Arthrobacter; species Arthrobacter sp. FW306-1B-F12A. Next base: position 75,962 of record NZ_JBYSXD010000017.1, on the reverse strand, counting down.
GCAGGTGGAGTCGGTGCAGGTCAAGGTCGGCCATGCATTGAGTTTAGCAAAAGTGAACGGTGGTCGAGAATCCTGTGATTGTGCTCAACTCTCGTGGCGTGGATCGTAGAAGGAGCAGGCGCCGTGAGGTGCAACACGAACGACATGTAAAGGAAGAGGACCATGCAACTCCGCGGTCACTGGTACCGGGGCGGCACGAGCAAGTGCTGGCTTTTCGACGCCGAAGATGTAGCCCTCCACGCCGGGAGCCGCGAACAGATCCGCAGCCTCCTGGCAGATGCTTTCGGTGCAGCGGATCCCCGCCAGCTCGACGGCGTCGGCGGCGGCACCTCGACAACGTCGAAAGCGGCCGTCGTTCGGGCGACTCCCGACGGGCCGGCGGACCTGGACTACCTCTTTGCCCAAGTCGGGATCGGGAACCCGACGGTGGAACTTGGTTCCAATTGCGGCAACTGCGCCACCGCGATCGCTCTGTACGCCGTCCAGTCGGGCATCGTTACTCCCCAGTCGGGATCAACCCGGGTCAGGATGCGCAACCTCAACACCGGAGCCGTGCTGAGCGGCACCGTCGCGACCCCCGGCGGCCGCATCCCGGCGTCGGGCCTGGCCAGTGTTCCTGGCAGCAGGGCACTGGGTGTTCCCGTGAGCCTCTCGTTCCACGCCCCGTGGGGGCGGACCACGGGAGCCGTCCTTCCAACGGGGAGCGCTGCAGACCAGATCGTGGCCGCTGGGTCCACTCTTACGGCGACTCTCATTGACGCCGGGGCACCTGCGGTGCTGATTCCGGCGGACGAGGCAGGCATCGATCTGTCCGTGATGACCGGCAACCTGTCCGAGCACCTGCCCAGGCTTGTGGCAGCCCGGGCGTCGGCAGGCCTGATGATGGGGTTGAGGAAGCCTGAAGATCCTCCGCAGAATGCCGTGCCGAAAGTCGGTGTCGTCGCAGCGCCCGGTGACTACATTGCGGCCGACGGAACGAGGATCGCGGCCGATACCCATGATCTGCGGGTGCGCATGCTCTCGATGCTCGCACCCCACCCCGCCATCGGCCTGACATCCGCCGTTGCAGTCTCCCTCGCAGCCGCCCTGCCGGGATCGGTGGTGGCGAAGGTGCTGCCCCCGGCGTTCGAAACTCACCAAGGGCGCAGGCTTCTGCGCCTCGGAACACCTGCCGGTGTCATCACCACCGAGGTTGTCACGGACGACGACGGGGACGTCAGCGAAGTAGCCCTCCACAGGGCGGCCCGCCATCTCGCCGTCGCCGATATCGACGTCGCGCAGCCTGTGGCCCTGACGGCCTAGCCCCTTTATTCCGCCCCTGCCATCATTAGGTGGGGCACTCACCCAGGAAGTTGTTCAATGAAGATCAAATCCATCCTCGGACATTTGTATGTCCAGGTACTCATCGGCGTCGGGCTCGGCATCCTCGTGGGCGCGCTGTGGCCGGACCTCGGGTCCTCCCTCAAGCCGCTCGGCGACGGCTTCGTGAAGCTCGTGAAGTTCATGATCGCGCCGATCGTGTTCTGCACCATCGTCAGCGGCATCACCTCGCTGACGGACACCAAGAAGGTCGGCCCAACCCTGCTGCGGTCGCTGGGCTTGTTCTACGCGCTCACGGCGGTGGCCCTGGCCATCGGCCTGGGCGCGGTCATGCTCTTCCAGCCGGGAGCGGGCATGCACATCAACCCAGCCCACCTCGATACCTCTGTTGCCTCGAAGTACACAAGCCAGCTGCCCAGCGGCAACCCCGTGGACTTCGTCATGAGCATCATCCCCAGCAGCTTCGTCGGGGCCTTCGCCGACGGTGAGGTCCTGCCCGTGCTCGTGATCGCACTGCTTTGCGGCTTCGCCTTCAGCAGGCTCGGCGCACCCGGCCAGCTGGCCCTCAACGTTGTCAACAGCTTCAACAAGCTGCTGTTCGTCGTGTTCGGCTTCCTCATGAAGGTCGCTCCCATCGGGGCGTTCGGGGCCATGGCGTTCACGGTCGGCAAGTACGGAGCCCATTCGATCGGCAACCTCGGCCTGCTGATCCTCGCCTTCTACGCCGCGTGCATCGTCTTCGTGGTCCTGGTCCTCGGAATCCTGGCGAAGCTCACCGGTTTCAGTCTCTGGCGGATCCTGCGCTACTTCCGTGACGAGTTCCTCATCGTCCTCGCCACGTCCTCCAGCGAACCCGTCCTTCCCCGCCTGCTCTCCAAGCTCGAGCGCCTCGGCTGCGACCGCGGAGTCGTCGGGCTCGTCGTCCCGACAGGCTACTCCTTCAACCTCACCGGCACGGCGGTCTATCTCACGCTCTCCTCGATGTTCATCGCCCAGGCCTGCGACATCCACCTGGGCTGGGACCAGATCCTCCTCATGCTCGGAATGATGCTGCTGACCTCCAAGGGTGCCGCGGGCGTGACAGGCAGCGGCTTCGTCGCCCTCGTCGCCACTCTGACGGTCATGCCCACGCTGCCCGTTGCCGGCGTGGCACTCATCGTCGGCATCGACCGCTTCATGAGCGAAGCCCGCGCCCTCACCAGCACGGTCGCCAACATCGTCTCCTGCGTCGCCATCGCCAAGTGGCAGCACGCACTCGACACCGACAAACTCCGTGCCGAGCTCCAGGCAGGCTTCGTGCAGACCGAGGCGGAAAAGCTCCAGCTCAGCGAACCCGTGCTGGCACACTGAGGGTACGCCCAGCCAGGCGGGATCCAAACCTGATCACACCCGCGAGGCCCACCAGCCTTTAGCTGGCATGGATTCGTCGACGAGCCGCCAATGCTATGCACACATCAAGGACCCGTCGAAGCTCCAAAAACCAAGAATCGCGGGTCCTCCACCAAGCCGCACCGGGCACCGGCCCTGTAATCCATCGCAACAGGTAACCCGACAGTCGGGCGCAGGACCGGTTCCGGTGCCAACGTGGCGGGGAGAAGAACCACTGCTCCCCGCCACGTCCCCTCCCGCGACACGACCGGCGTTTCCGCGAGAAGAACAGCAGGGCGGAGAAGGCAATTAGCGGCCGACATGCACCAGGATTGGTCTCGGCGTGGCCGTGCCCAGGCGGGACCAGCTTTCTGAGTAATTGCTTGTGACCTTCCGGAAGCATCGATTTCTCAAGGAAACGGGGGTTCCGCATCCGCTGCTAATCCAGTGGTTTTGAGACCTACAATTTAAGAACCGGCCCCGAAGCAATCATTGAATCCATAGAAACCAAAACGGAAATAATTTGAGTATCTAAACAACAAAGTTTCCGTCGGCGTACAGTTCCGCGGCTTTGACGCGCAAGAGGCGGATCGGAGCTGCGCACGACATTTTGGAAAGACCAGGGTGAGAAGTGAGTGATCGAAGCCGGGCTATCGGGTTCTTGATCCATGACAGCGTGACAATGATCGATATTGCCGGGCCCGCGGATGTGTTTCATCATGCGAATGCTTTTGGGGCCCGCTACGACACTGTCTTGGTTTCCAGCGATGGCCGTGCCAAGCGTGCTTCCAACGGACACTATTTGACCGCTGAGGCCGCAGCCGGAGAGACGGGCGTCTTGGACACCGTGATCGTTCCGGGTGCCTATGGGATGGTGTCCAAGCCTTTCGAGGAGGGACTCGTCGAGGCGGTTTCCCATCTAACGAATGACGCCGCGCGGATCGCTTCCGTCTGTACCGGTGCGTTTCTCCTGGCACACGGGGGCTTGCTGAACTACCGGAACGCGACTACCCATTGGACCCAGGTCGAACGGTTCAGGAGGTCATATCCGCTGGTGCATGTCGTGCCTGATGCGTTGTTCGTGCAGGACGGTTCGATCATCACCTCGGCGGGCATCAGTTCCGGGGTGGATCTGGCGTTGTTCATGGTCGAGGAGGACTACGGACCTGACGTTGCCCGGGCCGTGGTCCGTCAAATGGTCATTTTCAATCAACGGCCGGGAGGGCAATCCCAGCACTCTGTCGCCGTCCGGGTGGGCGTTCCGCGGGACCACGTCCTCAGAAAGCTGTTGGACCGTATTACGGCCGATCCCGGCGCGGATTACTCGATTGACGCCATGGCTGCCATGACGAATCTCAGCGCCAGTAGCCTTGCGCGGCTCTTTCAAGAGGGAACCAACACCAGCCCTGGTCGATACGTCGAAACGGTGCGGATCGAAGCGGCCCAGGCAATGCTCCAGAGGGGAACCACCGTCGCCGCTGCGGCAGCCGCAAGCGGATTTGGAAGTGCTGAGACGATGAGGCGGGTCTTCACGCAGAAGATCGGAATGAGTCCCTCGCTCTATCTGGAACGCCTCCTGTGCCGGCCCTGACGGTTCCCTGGACCTCGCTGCCTGCCTCCGACACACCCTGACGGTATCTGTGGGGTGATTGACGGCATTCGCGGGTCCGCCGACGCCGCCCGTGGTCAAAGCTTGGTATATCCGGGCAATCCGGAGCACCTACAAAGAGGAGAACGCAATGCCGTTCGTAAATGTGAAGCTCGTCGACGGCGTCTTCACGGAAGATGAAAAGCACCGGATGGCGGCAGCGCTCACTGACGTCATGGTGAAGTTCGAAGGATCTGAAGCTTTCCGCGAGGTGGTCTGGGTCCTCATTGAGGAACTGCACACAGACGGTTGGCACATCGGTGGTCTGCCTTTCAGGGGACCGGTCAGCCTGATGGACGACCTTGCCCGCTCCAAGAGCCTTTACGAGTCCATCGACGGTCACCCGGTTACTCGACCGGAACTGGCACAGAAAGCACCTGTGCAGGAAAAGTGAGTGAGTCGTTGGAGCACAGCATGAAGACGGTACTTATCGTCGGCCACCCGGACCTCCGCAGTTCTCGCATCAACGCCGCATTACTCGAGGAGTCAAAGTCCATTCAGGATGTTCACATCCGCGTCCTTTCCGAGCTGTATGGGACGGGCTCCATTGATATCCAAGCCGAACAGAACGCGGTCGCGGGGGCTGCCCACATCGTGCTGCAGTACCCCACCTATTGGTACGCCATGCCGTCGATTCTCAAACGCTGGCTGGACGAGGTCCTGACCCGCGGTTGGGCCTACGGGACCGGCACTCCAGGAGCCCTGGCCGGTAAAACGCTCCGGGTTGTTACAACTACTGGCGGCGCCTTCGAAGGCTACGGTCCCAACGGCCTCCACGGCTGGGAGTACGAAGCAATGCTTGTCCCGCTAAAAGCCACAGCACGGCGACTCGGGATGGACTGGCAGGAACCGCTGGTCATCCATGGAGTCCGGGACTTGGACGTCGCCGGCATTCAGCGCCTTCGAAGTGGCTTTCATCAGCTGCTCATGGAAGCGGGCGAGGAGCACCAGTCTGTGGAAAAACTACACCGCTTCGAACCAGCCAATTCCGAGGATGGCGTGGGAGCGGGCAAATTGCTGTTGGCAATGTTCGTCCGAGGGTTCATGATTGTGACGCTTCGGATTGTGAAGGAGTACAAGGCCCCTTGGGCCCGCTGTAATGTGGTTCCCCAACCATGGAAGCGCGCCGCGCGCGGCGGCTTCCAGTTGAACCTAATGTAGCTGTGCGGCAGGCCGGCGCGGGCCTCGATTCCCGCCAAACGGCGGGCTATTCCTCTTCAGCCCCGGGAGTCCTACACTGTGCGAGAGGACCATCCGGGAGACCCGATGAAAAAGAGGAAGATACTGACAGTGGTGTTGGCCTCGCTCCTGGCCGTGGCCGGCGCCCTCGATGCCCCCGCGGCGCATTCGGCGGAACCGTCGGTGAAAGTCCTGGACACCACGGCCACCATCACCGACCCGGGCTGGTTCGTCAGGGCCTACAACGCGGGCTTCCGGCTGTACGTGATGCATTCAACCGCGTGGGGGACCTGCACTCCATGGGACCGGACACAAACGCAACTCAAGATGGCGCTGGACGCCGGACTCAGGATTGCCGTCTACACCCGCAACCCGGAATGTTGGAAGGGCGGCATAGAGGCCACCGGTCCGTACCGCGAGCAACTGGAGTTCTTTGCACTGGACGTCGAGCTAGGCGAACCACCCATTACAAGTGACATGGTTGAGGGTGTCCGGGACATGGGCGTGCGGCCCATTGTCTACGGCATTCACACGCACTGGCCCTTGATAATGGGCGACAGCAGCGAGTTCTCGGATCTTCCGCTGTGGGACGGGGATTTCCATGACTTCGACTACGCGCATTGGACTCCGGACCTTCTTTCGCCCGCGCCCGTTTCATACGGCGGCTGGAACGTGCCGGGGAACATGCGTGTCGGTGTCCAGCAAAAACTCGGCCAGGACATCGGCGGAATCCAGGTCGACCTCAACTCCTTCAACCCGGACTTCTTGCGCTAGCAGTCTTCGGGCGCGCCGCCCGGCAGAGGATCGGCGGGCCTATTGGATCAATAAGGGGAAGAGCTGGAGTCGCTTGAGTAGCTATCGGAGCGGGAAGCGGTCCGTGACTAGGCTAGCCGTTTAACCCCGTGAGTTTCACCCGCCGCACCCGGGTAATGACGGTTGGGCAGGGCAGGGACCTGAGTACGGTGTGGGCAGTCGATCCCATGAGGAGGCGTTTGAAGCTGCCCCTTCCACGGCTTCCCAGCACCAGCAATGTGGCATTGGCGGCGGCGTCCAGGAGTGCTTCCCCCGGTTCGTTGTTGGACACCAGAGCCTGATGGACAACCATGTCGGGATAGTTTTCGGCCAGACCCGCGACGGTCTCGGCGAGGACAATTCGTTCTTCTTCCAAGACAGTCTCGGCAACGTCGCTCGCCGGCATCACGCGCTGAATGAGCGGCGGCGCGAGGACGGCGTGGACCACTGTCAGCTCCTGGCTGTCCTTGTCCGCTTCTTCGGCCGCGAAGGAAACCGCTTGGGTAGACTCTTCGGAACCGTCAGCGCCGACCACGATGCCGCGGCGCCCCGTCATGTCCTGCTCCCCGACTACTGCCACAGGGCACACGGCGACGGCGGCGATCTGCAGCGCCCTGTCAGCGACGGGTCCTCCAGGCCAGTTGTGCCCGGTTCCGATGACAACCATCGAGGCCCCTTTCGAGTGCTTCCTGAGCGCCTGCCCGGGGCTACCGGAGAAAAGCACGGTCTTTACCTGGACCGATGGCTCCAATTCGCCTGCATATGCTGCGGTTTTGCTCAGCAGCTCGTTTGCTGCGGTTCTGACCACCTCGTTCGTACTAACTGATTCGTCGAGCCATCGACTGTCGACCGAGTGAACGAGCAGCACCGGCAGTTTCCGTCGAGCCGCCCGGTCCATTGCCCAAGCCAGCGCGGCCCGGCTCGCCTGGGTGTCAACGACGCCGACAACGATTGGTTTTTTCATGACTTAGTCCGCCTCCATGAAATGTGGCTCCCACTGTCCGGGTGCTGTGCGCACCATTTTCTGCTCGTTTGGCCCGGCCCGGCAGTGCCGGAAGTCCCGCGAGAGAAGCTTCTTGCGGGCACCGTGGCCAGCGACCGAACGCACCCGCGGATCCTGGCCCGTGTCCGTTGCCCGATGCGGGGCTTTGTGCCCTGTTCTGACGGGCCTACCGGTTCTAGCATGCCGGTGTCGAATAAGTCTGCATGGAAGGGTTTGAATGATGTCCAGCTATCAGCCCCAGAATTTTCCTCCGGGTGGAGTCCCGCTTGGACTGCCCTACTATGGAGCCCCGCCGATCGAGGCCGTTAAACGATTCTGGAAAAAGTACGCAATCTTCCACGGCCGCGCGAGCCGCAGTGAGTATTGGTGGTGGTTCCTCGCTTCAGCCGTCGTCTCAGGGGTCATCAATGCGGCTGGGGCCACAGGGAACGGCAACACGAGCACCTCGACGGCCCTTGGCGGACTGTGGTTCCTGGCGACGATTGTGCCTTCGCTCGCCTTGGCCGCGCGGCGCCTGCACGACGCGAATCTCAGTGCGCTCTTCTTGTTGCTCGCCCTGGTCCCGGTGCTCGGTTGGATCGCACTGCTCGTGTTTGTGCTCCTGCCGGCCAATCCCAGTGGTCAGCGCTTCGACCGAATGGTGCAGGCCTCTCCGCCGCCGTATCCGCCGCAGCCGTACCCGCCCCAGGCTTGAGACTCAGGCAATGTCCGGGGAGCCTAGGCCCTGACCCGCGTGTGTTCCCACTCATCGAGGAGCCCGGGCAGCCGGGTCATGAGGAAACGGTAGAAGGCGCCCATCTCGTCCACCCGGGCCTTCGCCGCTGACCCCTCCGGGAGGCTTGAAGCAGTGGAGTCGGCGAGGTCAGCAAGGCGCTTGTACACGGGGTTCTGCCGAAGGGAAGCGACGTACCACGCGTTGTCGGGGAGGGCGTAGCGGTCACGGCGGCTGCCGGGTTGAGAGACCCGATGCACGAATCCGACGGTCTGCAGGTACCGCACGGAGCCGGAGACGGCGGCGGCGCTCGCGCCCAGTATCTCGGAGAGTTCGGCCGCAGTCAGCGAGCCGTCGTCAGAGACCACAAGGGCCATGAGGGCGCGGGCCGGCATCTTGGGGAAGCCCGCGGCCGTGAGGACGGCCGCGGACGTCTCGGCGGAGTCGGGCATACGCTTGCTGCCGGGATCTGTCACGCCGTGCCTACCTCCCGGCGGCGCACGGCCACGAGCGAGAATGCCGTGAGGACCGCGGCAATGCCGAGCATCCAAAACCCGCCGCTCCAGTCGGTCCCGCTGCTGGTGGTGACGGGGCTGTGGGTAAACGGCGAGAGGTCGCGGACCTTCTGGTCAAGGCCGAGCATGCCGCCGTAGATCCCGAGGACGACGCCGACGCCCAGAAGCGCCCACCCGGCAGGGACCGTGGCACGAGGCCAGACAACAAACACTGCGGCGGGCAGCGCAAGGTAGATGAGTGCTGCGGGAAGCTGGTCGACGGCGGTTTGCCAGACCTCGCCGACTGCACTCGAGGTGTCCCCGGAGGCTACCAGGGAGACCCAGGCCCCGAGGGCGGTGAACCCCATGACAAGCACGACCGAGACGGCGCCGAGTCCGACGAAGCTGCCCAGCCAGCGCATCCGGCCCACGGCCTCGGACACCACGGGCTCGGCGGTTCCGGCCACCTCCTCCTGTCGGAGGCGAAGAACGGCCTGCAGACCGCACACCGCGGCAAGTATTCCGGCTACCTCGAACAGCGCCGCGACGAGGAGCTGGGTCATTGACGTGCCCTGTGCTTCGATCATGCCGCGGAGGACGGCCGTGATTTGGGGGTTGGAGGTGATGGAGGACTGGATTGCGGAACCAAGCGAGCCCGTGACCAGGCCCATCGCTAGGCCGCCTATGCACCAGCCGATGATTGCTCCCTGCTGCAGGCGTAGGGCGAGCGAGAAACTTCCGCGCAGCCAGGGCCGGGCGTCGGCTCGTCCGGATCGCCCTGCGAGCACGCTCGCGCCGACGTCACGGCGCGCCATGACGGCAACGACGACGGCGGTGCACGCCGCCCAGAGTGCGAGGGGAAGGAGCAATGGCCACCATCGGTTGCCTGTGTAGGCGAAGGTTTGTTGGCCCCAGCCAATGGGGGAGATCCAGCTCGGCCATGCGGCCGTCATGGTCGTCCCGTCGGGGCTGACCTGTCCGGTGGCGTCGCCGAACCCGCGCAGCAGGTACGCGAGCATCACGATGGCCGACGAGATGCCGTTGGCCCCCCGCGATGTGCTGAAGAACTCGGAGGCCAGCAGGCCCACGCCGAGGAAGGCGAAGCCCACGGCGCCTGTCGCGAAACCGGCCAAAAGCGAGCCGGCCGGGTCAAGCCCTCCGGCCGTGAAGCCGAGAGCCGTAGCGACGGCCACGAGCACGTTGGCCACCGCGCCGTGAAGGACAGTGGCGCCGAGCGGGGCCCACCGTCCGGCGGCCGTCGCGGACACGAGCTCGGCCCGCCCTGATTCCTCTTCTGCCCGGGTGTGCCGGACGGCCATGAATGTATTCATGAGTCCGGCAAGGACGCCCAGGAACGCGAAGATTTCGAAGAACGTGAACGAATCGAGCGCCGGACCGCGGGGGAGGCCGCGCAGCACAAGGATCGCGGGAGCCGCGGTCGCGAGCTGAAGCACCTGCGCGCGCATCGCGTCGTCGCCGAAGGTCTTCGCTATGGCCGCGACGGCGAATAGTGCGAGCATTCCGATCGAGAGGACCCAGACAATCACCTGCCAGCGGTCCCTGCGCAAGCGGTGCCGGTAAAGGATCCACAATGCGCCCATCTCAGGCTCCCGCCGCGGCGCGGTGGCGCCTATGGTGGCTGCCGCCGTCGTCCGCTGCCTGCAGGGCAGGCGGGGCGACCGTGTCGCCGTAGTGGCGCAGGAAGAGTTCTTCGAGCGACGGCGGAGCGATGACCAGGCCTTTGACCCCGAGGCTGCCCAGAAGCGGCAGGACCTCGTGGACGCGATCGGAATCGGCGCCGAACTTGACGCGCCCGTCGGCCACGGTGAGATCGTGGACCTGCGACAGCGTGTCCAGTGCGTGGGTGTCAACACTGTCCTGCGCGAACGAGATTTCCGTGCGCGTGAGGTGGCGCAGTGCGTCGAGTGTGCCCCCGTCGACGATCCGGCCGGCGCGGATGATGCTTACGCGGTTGGCGAGCTGCTCGACTTCGGAGAGGATGTGGCTTGAGAGCAGGACTGTGGCGCCGTTCTCGTGCACGATCCGCCGGATCTCGCGCGTGAAGACTGCCTCCATGAGCGGGTCAAGACCGCTCGTCGGCTCGTCGAGGAGATACAACTCGGCGTCCATGACGAGGGCCGAGATGAGCGCGACCTTCTGGCGGTTTCCCTTCGAGTAGGCGCGGCCCTTCTTGCCCGGGTCGAAGTCGAAGAGTTCGCAGAGGTGATGCTTGCGCTCTTTGAAGGCAGCATGGTCCACGCCGCCCCCGCGGAGGCGGGAGAGGAGGTCGATGGCCTCGCCGCCAGAGAGGTTGGGCCAGAGGCTCACGTCTCCCGGGATGCTCGCGACGCGCCGGTGAAGTTCGACGGCGTCTGCCCAGGGATGCATGCCCAGGACGCTCGCGCTGCCCGACGACGGCCGGGCCAGACCGAGAAGGATACGTAGCGTGGTGGTCTTCCCCGCGCCGTTCGGCCCGAGGAAGCCGTGGATCTCGCCCTTGTGGACCTCGAGGTCGAGGCCGTCGAGCGCCTTGACGCGCCCGAAGTTCTTGTGCAAATCGACAGTCTGGATCACGGTGTCCATGACACAAAGGTACGCAGTTTTCACAAAGTTTTGAATAGCCTAAAGGCCCTTGTATTCCGGTGCAGTTCGCGCGTTGGCCTAGCGGTGCTTGTAGTAGTCCCGCCAGATCAGGCGGTGCACGGGGATGCGGCGAGGCAATGACCTGAGCCCGGGGATGAAGGGCACCAGGGTGAGGAGCAGCGTCAGGATCACCATGGAAAACACGACGAGGACGTCCGCGTTCGGCGATGATTTGAAGGGTTCCACTTGGTAGAGGGCCGAGAAGAGCCACAGCCACGACTGGCCGGGGTAGTTGCCGGTTTCATTCATCACTCCCCACTGGTCGCCTGTCAGATGCTGGGCGTCGGCGAGGCCAGGGAAGTAGCTGCCGTCGCCGAGGAACAAGATGCTGGCTTTGTAATCGGTGTTGTAGAACGAGCCCTTTGCGCCCAGGACCGGATCAAGGGTCCCTTGCTGCGCCATGGCCAGAAGGGCTCCGGTGAGGGCGGGTACCGGGCCGTAGTCGCCGGGCGGAACCTTCGCCGGGTCGTTGTCCGGGGCTTTGCTGAGTGCATCCCCGTACGCGGTGGTCCAGGCAGCGTGTTGGGCGTCGCTTGCCTTGGTCCATTCGTCGATCGCCGCCGGAGGGTTCGGTAGGGTTTGGAGCGGGCTGATGATGAAGTCGTTGGCGGTGTCGATCGGAAGCCGTACGCCGGAAAGGCTCTGCAGGTCGATCGGTCCGAGTTTTTGGGTGGCATCGGGCGTCGAGTTGTAGGGCGGCCCATATCCCGCGGTGCCGCTGGTGCCCCCGAGTTCCGTGGTGGCTGTCGCCACGAAGTCCGCGGGGTCGGCCATGGCCCAGGACTTCAGGGTAACCGTTGGTTCGTCCGGCGAGCTGAAAACCGCTGAGAGTCCCAGGACAAGCAAGCCAACAACCACCAGCCCAACAACAAGTTCCTTGAACAGGTCATATTCGCGCGTCGTGCCGGGCCATGGCCTGCTGGCGATGTCGTTTCGCGTGCGCCACGAGGTTGACGCTGGGGATTTGGTCACTTTTTGTCCTCGCTGTCAGTTGCCGGGTTTGGCGCGGGTGAGCGTAGCTGGGCGTCAGATTCGGCTGCCTCCAACGGGGGCGCCACGCCGTGCATCCGCACGAGAACAACATGGAGGGCGACAACGACGGCCACGACCAGTGGGAGGAGCGTGATGTGCCACATGAGTATCTGGCCCAGATCGGCGACGTTGAACCATGCGCCCACACCGACGGCGTTAAGGGCGTCTTTGGCTTGGAAGGCGATCCACTGCGAGTCGAAATTGCTTTGAAGCAGGTAACCGGTAAAGGCGGTCACGATCGAGACGACGAACGCGACCATCCCGGTGATCCAGGTCAGCACGCGCCCGCCCCGCCAGGCGGCCATCCAGAACTTGCCCCAGAGGTGGATCACCATGAACATGAAGAACAGTTCAACGCTCCACAGATGGGTGCTGTTAATGAAACGCCCTAAGGCCGAGGCATGGAACCACGTGGGCCCATTCAGGGCCAGCACAGCGCCCGAAGCGAGGATGTAGACGAACGCGGCAACGGCGCCCATGCCGAAGACGTAAATCCAGGACGACACGTAACTCGGTTGGCCTTCAGGAAGCAGCTTGTCCGGCGGTAGCCGGCGCAACACCCAGCCCCGGGCCTTTCCTGTCCAAGTGGAGAATCGTGGTTCGCCGTCGTCGGTAGTCGAAACCGGGCCGTGGTCGGCAGTCATTTCCGTTTCCTACCGTGTGGAAACGGAATCACCAAGGCGAGAATGAATAGCACGACCATCGTGGCAATGACCACCAGATTGCCGAATTGGATCAGGAAGTCACCCCACTGGAAATAGACTCCGCCATCCGGCATTCCGGCATCCGCCTGGTGTATTCCGAGCATCCTTATTCCGAGCATCACGGCCTCTTTCGACGAAAGGCGGACCTTGGACGGGACGCCTTCCTATGCATGACGCTACAAGCTTGCCGGCCAACAGACACGGGTCCAAGGGCCCTATTGGATAGCGCCGGCCGCATGCATGCTGGAATGGCTTGGAATGCCGACCATCGAAAGGACCCCGCCATGTCACCGGATACCGCAAACCCCGTGGAAGTCCTGAGCGAGGAAGAATGCTGGAATATCCTTTTGGGTGCGACGTTGGGGCGGTTGGCATTGAGCATCGCCAACGAACCTGAGATCTATCCGATCAATTTCGTTGCCCACGACGGGAAGATCCTCCTCCGGACAAATCCAGGGGAGAAGCTGTTCGCGCTCACGATCAATGACAAAGTTGCGTTGGAAACTGACGGGGTCGGTAGCCAATCCGTCTGGAGCGTCGTAGTTAAAGGCAAGGCGCGGCAACTTGAATCCGGTGCCGAGATTGAAGCCGCCGAAAGGATTCCCCGCCAACAATTGACCTCCACAAAGAAGCGGGTGTTCGTTGAGATCGTCCCGACGTCCATCACCGGGAGACGGATTCACCGGGGCCCGGAAAACGACGAGCTGGCCCCTGGCGACTTGTACTGAACACCATCTGCTTCACCGGAGATCCGCGCTTGGCCGGCGCGCCAACAGGACCGGACATGCGGCGTGATGAAGGACAGCATGGGCAGTTGAACCGATAGTGCCCCGAACCAGTCCGCGTCCTTTCGTCCCGACGACGATGATGGACGCATCTTGAGCCTCCGCCAAAATGGACCCAGGGATGGACGTTCCAACCGGCGATCTTTTTTGGACGTCGAGGTCCGGAATTGTTTGGTGGGCGCTCTGCACCGCAGAGTCAAGAAGCGCCTGGATTCGTGGTTCAACATGGTCTTGGGCCGACGTCGCCGCGTCAGGGATAGGGCGTGGAATCCGGTGCTTCTTCCGGACGTGCACCAATCGAAGGGGAGTCCCGGACAAGGCCGCCAGGTCGCAGGCATGCCGAAGCGGCAGCTCCCAATCGTCGAAGTCGACGCCGACGACAACCGGACCGCCCAGGTGTTCTCCGCCGCGGATGACAGCGACGGGGCAATCGGCTGTTGCCGCGAGTTCCAAGCTGACGGAGCCGATCAGCAGTCCCATGAAGCCCCCCGCGCCCCTGGTTCCAACGACGAGCAAGGCGGCGCCGGAAGAGAGTGTCCTGAGGTGTTCGGCTGGCCACCCATAGAACAGCGTCGTCTTGACGGCCAATCCGGGAACCGCATCGAGGACCTGTGCCACGCCCTCGGCCAGAATGTCCTCGGCCGCGCGTCGCAACCCGCTGCCTTCGATGCCAGGCACGGGACCCAGATCATGGGTGATTGCCGGCCACAGGGTGCTGTGGACCACGTGCAGTCCGCAGTTCCGCTGGGCCGCCTGGCGGGCAGCCCAGCGGACAGCCGGGACAGCCCCGGCGGACCCGTCGTAGCCAACGATGATTTCTTCCGCGGTGTCCATGGTCTCCTTACCCGCGAGGGTGATTGAATGTGGAGCGGCTCAAGTCTTACTCCAGAAGCTCACTCCAGATGCACGTGGCGTCCGGTGACACTCTCGGCGTGGATCCGGATAAAGAGATTCCGTTCTCCACCGGCCCAAGGCTCCGCCATGACCTTTCCCCACAGCCTGGTCAGCAGGTCCTGATCCTCAACACGGGAGGAAGCCCCACTGACGAGCACAGACCAACCTTCGCTGCGATCGGCACGTGAATCGTCGATCTGAAAGGACGACTCGAGCGACGGGACTGCCTCGGCGATGGATCCATCCCCGGCAGTGCGGAAGTAGATGGACTGGCCGTCCACCAAGTAGTTCACGGGGAGGATCATCACCCGGCCTTGCTGGAGAAAACCGAAGCGACCTGTGGTATTTGAACGCAAAAGATCCCAGCACTGTTCCTGGCTAAGTTCTTCCGCGACGTGCAGTCCGCCGTCAACGCGGCCTGCGTCCATGCTGGGGAGTGACATGCCTGCTCCTATGTGTCTAGCTCGTCTTTCGGGCACCTGATCGCGGGTGTGAACACCTGCAACTCCCAGCAGCCTATTGGGGGCCATTCTCCTGCTGTAGGGCCGAAAGGCCCGGCGGTGTGACTAAATGCCCTGTGGAACGGACCGGAAACGGGCGACACTGGACCCAGGCACGCAATCCAGTTCAAAAGGGAAATTGGTCATGATGTATGGATGGGGTGGAAGCATCGGCATCGGCGGCTGGATCGCCATGGGGCTGATGATGTTGCTGTTCTGGGGTGGCATTGCCACCTTGGTTGTCCTCCTGCTGCGGGGGAACCACACGGGCGGACGGGGTTTCCAAGGGCCGCCCCATGATGATTCCGAACGTATCCTCAATGAGCGCTTCGCCCGGGGCGAGATTGACGAAACGGAGCTCGCGGCTCGCCGGGCTGCTCTACGGCGCCGGCAATGAGCAGGGCTTCCGCGGCGCGGGGCTAGTTCCGCGCGTTTCGCCGGCTCTGGAACCGGTGAAGGGCTTCGATAGCCAGGATTCCGCCGAGCGCGCTTCCAAGTGCCGTCATTAAAAGATCGTTCGGTGGCCATTCCAAGCCGAAGAAGTCTTGGAGGAGGGGCGTTCCCAGCACGAAGACCAAGCCCAGGTACATCGTTCCGATGATGGTTGCGCGTCGCAGGTTGAGCGGGCGCGAAATGGCTGCCAGTATCCATAGACCCGTGAGTGATAGCGCGAGAACGGAAGCTGTGCGGGTGGCACTGACTGTGTGCGCACCGACAACCGTTGCGTAGACGTTGACGGCAAGGACGGCGGCAGCGACGACGAACCCGGAAGGCACAGCGAAGGAGAGGGAGCGTTTGAGGAATCCCGGGGTGTAGCGGCGGTTGTTGGGCATGAGCGCAAGGAAGAACGCCGGAATTCCGATGGTGAGGCCGTCTGTGGCGGAGAGTTGGCGCGGCAGGAACGGGAAGTCCCACAGAAGTGCTCCGAAGGTGGCGGAGAGGACGATGGCGTAGGCGGTCTTGCTAAGGAACAGGACCGAAACCCGTTCAATATTCGCGATGACCCGCCTGCCTTCCGCAACCACGCCGGGAAGCCTGTCGAAGCGTCCGTCCAGGAGGACAAGGCGGGACACGGCCTTGGTGGCGGCCGCGGCCGAGTCCATGGCGATACCTATGTCCGCTTCCTTGAGTGCCAGCGCGTCGTTGACCCCGTCCCCGGTCATCGCGACAGTATGGCCTCCCCGCTGCAGTGCAAGGACCATGTCCTTCTTTTGTTCCGGGGAGACCCGCCCGAATACCACGTTGTTCTCCAGAGCTTCCAGCAGCAGGTCCGGATCGACCGGCAATTCCCGTGCGTCGTACCCGTATCCCGCGTCCAGCCCGACCTCGCGGGCGACGGCCGCAACGGTGCGGGGATCGTCGCCGGAGAAGATCCTCACCTTCACGTCCTGCTCGCGGAAGTAGTCAAGGATCTTTGCAGCATCCGGGCGCACGCTCTCCCGGAAGGTCAGCAGGCATACCGGGGCACAATCGGCCGGGGGTTGATCCTCCGCTGCGGCCCGTGCCGGCAACGGGCCGGGCAAGTAGGTCAGGGCCATGGTACGCAGGCCGGTTGAGGCCAAGCGGCCTGCTGCCCCAACAATGCGAGCTGTGCCTGGAGTGTCTTCGCGAAGGACAATCTCCGGAGCGCCCAGCACCCAGGTGCCGCCGACGAATTGGTCTGAGCCGAAGCTGACGGCGCTCCATTTCCGTGCAGAAGAAAACGGCACCGTCGAGCTCGGGCGAAGGCTTGTGCCCGAGGGGAAGGCATCGGCAAGACACCGGGCGGTGGCATTGGCCTGCGGGTCGGTCCCGAACCATCCCAGAACCTGCCTCCACCCGGGTTGCGGCGACGGACCGGCCTCGTGGACGCCGTCGAACACGAGCTTGCCTTCGGTGAGGGTGCCGGTCTTGTCCAGGCAGAACACGTCCACACGAGCGAGGCCTTCAACGGCCGCCAACTCCTGGATCAGGACTTCCTGACGGGCCAGCCGCAGCCCGCCGACAGCGAAAGCGACGCTGGAGAGGAGCACCAGGCCCAGCGGGATCATGGCTATGACGCTGGCGACCGCCCCCACGGAAGCGGTCCTCCAGCTTCCGGTTGTGATGGCTTGCTCCCAACCACCGCTCGCCTGCATTTGCCCGTTGATGACAAGAATCATGACGGGCGGCAACAGCCAGGTGATCCAACGGAGGATCCTGTTGAGGCTATTGCGGATCTCGGAGTTGACCATAGAGAAGCGTTTGGCCTCGGCGGTCAGTTTGCTGGCGAAGGAGTCGGCGCCGACCCGGACCACCCGGGCCCTGCCGTTCCCGGCGACGACGCTGGAGCCGGAGAGCACTTCGGATCCCGGTCCCTTGCTCACGGGATGTGATTCGCCGGTGAGGAGCGATTCGTCAAGTTCCAGGCCTTCGCCGTCGATGATGGAAGCATCCGCGGGCACCTGGTCGCCGACTCGCAGCACGAGCACGTCGTCGCGGACGACGTCTTGCAGGTCAACATCCTGCGCCGTGCCGTCGCGAACCACCCGGGCGGGGGAGGCGTCGAGAATCGCGAGTCGATCCAGTGACTTTTTGGCCCGGTATTCCTGAACGACACCAATGAGGATATTGCCTGCGGCTGCCAGCCCAAAGAGCGCATCCTTCCACTGGCCCAGAAGAAGCAGCAGGCCGAAGCTGCAGCCCACGATCACGTTGAACAGCGTCAGGAGGTTTGCCCGGAAGATCTGCCCGAGCGTTCTGCTTGGAGCCTCCGAAACGGTGTTGACGAGTCCTGCTTCCGTCCGGGCCAGGACCTCGGCGTTGGACAACCCGGATCCAGCGGGCGAGCGGCCCACCTCGGCACCGGGATGGTTCAGGGCTGGTTGTTGGGTCACAGTTTTCCGCACTTCTCCTCGACGGCACCTTCCTTTTCCTCCCGCTAGGGAAGGTGCGGCGTCCAGGACCAGTTCCGTATTTCCGGGAGGTCTTCGAAGTGTTCCCGGATGTATCGCGCATGTGCATCCAGCTGCCTGCGGCAGAAGTCGACCAGTTCGTCCGCGCCTCCGACCTGCCGGTGAATGCGACGCAACGCTTCCAGGACCAGGTGGTAGCGGCTCATTTTGTTCAGGACCACCATGTCGAAGGGGGTGGTTGTGGTTCCTTGTTCGTTGTAGCCGCGGACATGGAACCGTTCCGGGCGGGGTCTTCCATGCAGGAGTTGGTGCAGGGCCCGGGCGTAGCCGTGCCAGGCCATGATGACTTCTCGGTCTGCCGTGAACAGCTCTTCGAACTTCTCACTGGAGAGTCCATGGGGGTGGGCGTCGCGGGGCGGGAGGACCATGGCATCCATGACGTTGACAACGCGGACCACGAGTCCGGGCAGATGTTCTTGCAGCAACCAGGCTGCGGCCAGCGTCTCCTGGGTGGGGATGTCCCCTGCACAGGCCAGGACGACGTCGGGCACAGCCCGGGCGCCGTCGGGCTCGCCGCCGAAGGACTGCTCGTTCCCGGCCCAAGACCAGATGGACGCTCCTGCCTCGGCGTGGCGCCTCGCCTCCTCCAGGGTGAGGTACTGCGGGTGCGGTTGTTTGTCTACGACCACCAGATTGACGTAGTCCTTGCTGCGAAGGATGTGGTCGGCAGTGACGAGGAGGGTATTTGCGTCCGGTGGCAGGTAGACGCGGGTGACGGTGCCCGACAGGGACAGCACCGTATCGATCAGTCCGGGCCCTTGGTGGCTGAATCCGTTGTGGTCGTTGCGCCAGCAGGTGGAGGTCAGGAGAATGTTCAGGCTCGGCACGGGGGCTCGCCATTCAAGTTCCCTCGCATGCTGGAGCCATTTGGCGTGTTGGACGGTCATCGACGCGCTGACCATCGCGAAGGCCTCATAGCTGGCGAACAGTCCATGGCGGCCCGTGAGGAGGTATCCCTCCAGCCAACCCTGGCACAGGTGTTCGGACAGGACTTCCATGACCCTGCCTCCCGGCGAGACGTGGTCTTCCGTCGCGGCATGGTCGCCGGCTCGCGCCGGTTCCAGGAGGCAACGGTCGGTGGCCTCGAAGACAGCCCCGAGCCGGTTGCTGTTGGTTTCGTCCGGGCAGAAGAGCCGGAACCGCGGATCCGGGGCCGTAGCGATGTAGACATCCCGGAGCAGTTCCCCGAGCGGCCGGGTGGTTTCGTGGACGACCGACCCCCGCGGGGCCGCCGGTACCGCGTACTGTTCCAGCCCGGGGATCTCAAGGACAGTCCCTGTCCCGCCCCGGCCCGCGCGGGCTGCGCCCATGCGAAGACTGCCCTCCGGAACAAGCGCGGCCAGTTCGGAGACGAGCCGGCCCGCGTCGTCGAAGAGAGTTTCCGGCTGGTAGGAGCGCATCCAGGCCTCAAGCTGCGCCAGGTGTTCGGGATTCTCGCGAACGTCTGCCAAGGGCACTTGGTGGGAGCGAAAGGTTCCTTCGACGGGAAGCCCGTCCACCATGGCTGGCCCGGACCACCCTTTTGGCGTCCGCAGGATGATGGCAGGCCATCGCGCCGGGCCGTGCACGCCCTGGCTACGCGCCGTGGATTGCAGTTCGCGGATGCGCCCATAAGACTCGTCCATCGCGGAGGCCAATGCGCGGTGGACAAGCACCGGGCCCTCGCCGGAGACGGTCACCGGATCCCAGCCATGGGCACTGAGCAGCGCTTCGACGTCCTCGTCGGATTTGCGGCCCAGGACAGTCGGTCCCGAGATCTTGTATCCGTTCAGATGGAGAATCGGTAGCACGGCGCCGTCGCGGGCCGGATTGAGGAAGGATGGCGCCTTCCATGAAGCCTCCAACGGGCCGGTCTCGGCTTCGCCATCGCCGATGACGCAAGCGACAATCAGTCCGGGGTTGTCCATGGCCGCGCCCGTGGCGTGCATCAAGGAGTAGCCAAGCTCGCCCCCTTCGTGGATGGATCCCGGAGTGGCCGGACCGACATGGCTCGCGATCCCGCCCGGCGTCGAAAATTGCCGGACAAGGCGCCGGAGTCCCTGGAGGTCCATCCCCACTTTGGGATAGATCTCCGAGTAGGTGCCCTCAAGATAGACGTTGGCGACGACGGCGGGACCGCCGTGGCCTGGACCAGCGACGAACAAGACTTCCGCTGAGGTTCGCCTGATCAGGCGGTTCAAATGGGCATAGATCAACGACAGCCCGGGGCTGGTTCCCCAGTGACCAAGGAGCCGGGGCTTGATGTGGCGCGGGAGCAAGGGCTCTCTCAGTAGAGGGTTTTCCTGAAGGTAAATCTGGGCCACCGTGAGGTAATTGGCCGCGGACCAGTACCGGTTCAACAGCTCGAAGTCTTCGGCCGACGCGCCGGTGACGGGGGTTCCGGTTTCCATGGGCTTGCCTCTTCCGGGTTCGACGGCGTGGAATGCACGCGTTTCTGGCGTCTGGACTGTTCTGGTCTTCACGGTGTCAGATGCACCACCGGGGCGGTTAGGGCCATAGGGCCCTAGGCCGCGCCGCTGCGAGGCTGCTATCACAACTCCACGTAGCCATTTCCAACCGCTCGACACAGCCCAACCCACGGCACTCGTCCTCCCTCCCCAAGCCGTACCCTTATCCCAAGGGCGACTCCCTCAGGCAACGCATTCGAACGGATACGGCATGTCAGATCTCAACGTCAAGGAGCGGCACCGCATGCAGCTGCCGATCAACGAGGCCGCATGCCTTCCTCCGGACCAAGTGCTCGAACATCTGGGTTCCAGCCCAGCCGGCCTGACAAACAAAGAAGCCGCGGAACGCCTCGCACAACTCGGCCCGAACGCCGTCCGGACGCACCGGGCCAACGGTTGGGCGGTATTGGGCCGGCAGTTCGCCAGCCCCATCCTCATCCTGCTGATCATTACGGCAGGGCTTTCCCTCTTCCTGGGCGATGCCACGAATTCGATCGTGATCGGCGTGATCCTCCTGGTCAGCGTGGGTTTGGGCTTCACCAATGAATTCCGCGCCGAACGGGCCTCCGAAGCCTTGCATTCCCGGGTAACCCACCGCGCCGTCGTGCTGCGCGACGGAACCACGCAGGAGGTGGACGTCACCGCTCTGGTGCCGGGCGACGTCGTACACCTGAGCCTGGGCGCCATCATCCCCGCCGACATCCGCCTCCTGAGCACCAAGAACCTCCTCTGCGACGAAAGCATCCTGACGGGGGAGTCCCTGCCGGCCGGCAAAGATCACGCCCCCGTGGCACCCGGATCGTCCCTGGGGGACCTCGCATCCTGCGTCTTCATGGGAACCGTCATCCAGTCCGGCGGCTGCACGGGCGTCGTCGTAGCCACGGGCGGCCGCGCCGAATTCGGCCGTATCGCGCTGGGCCTGGGAGAACGGCAACCCCAGACCGAGTTCCAGCTCGGGCTGAAGAGGTTCTCGTTCCTGCTTTTGCAGGTGGCTATCGGGCTCACCACGCTGATCTTCATCGCGAACCTGCTCCTGCAGCGCCCGCTGATCGAGTCTCTGCTGTTCTCCCTGGCAATCGCCGTCGGCATCACTCCGCAGCTGCTGCCCGCCGTCGTGAGCACCAGCCTCGCTACCGGCACCCGCCAGCTGGCCCGGCGGAAGGTCCTGGTCAAACGGCTGGTTTGCATCGAGGACCTGGGCGACATGGACATCCTGGTTACCGATAAGACGGGCACCCTCACCGAGGGGCGCATCAGCTTCATCGGCGCGCTGCCCTCCTCCCCGGACGTCTCCGACGCCGAACTCCTCACCTTGGGTCTGCTGGCCACCGAAACCGACTACTCCGAGGCCAAGCAATCCACGGCCGGGCAGAATCCGCTGGATGCCGCATTGTGGGAAAGCTCGGGTGCGGCACCGTTTGATCCCACCCGCTTTGAGCGCCTCGACCTGATCGACTTCGACCACCAGCGCCGCCGGACCAGCGTTCTGGTGCGGGAAGCCGGCGGCCCCGCACGCCTGGTCACCAAGGGTGCCCCCGAGGACGTGCTCGCCCTCTGCGGGCCGACGTCGCCCAACGTGCAGGCCATGCTGGACGAACAGTTCGACGCCGGATCGCGCGTCGTCGCGGTGGCTACCCGTCCAGCCACGGGGATGAGTAACATCACGCCTGCTGACGAAAGGGACCTCGTCCTGGCAGGCTTCCTCGTCTTCCTCGACCGGCCCAAGGCAAACGCGGGAGCGTCCCTGGAACAATTGGCCACGCTGGGTATCTCCGTCAAGATCGCCACCGGGGACAACGCCAAAGTCGCCGAAAAAGTATGCTCCGAACTCGGCGTGATTTCGGGCGGAACCCTGACCGGCGCCGACGTGGACGTATTGTCAGACACCGAGCTGGCCGCGGCCGCCCGGGAAGCCACCATCTTTGCCCGCGTCTCGCCCGAGCAGAAGGCGCGGATCATCACCCTGCTGCGCCAAAGCGGCGGAGCGGTGGGCTTCATGGGCGACGGTGTGAATGACGCCCTGGCCCTTCACAAAGCCGACATCGGGATCTCCGTGGACAGCGCCACCGACGTCGCCAAGGACGCCGCCGACATAGTGCTTTTGGAAAAGGACCTGGGAGTCCTGGCCGAGGGCGTGAGGGAGGGCCGGAGGATCTTCGCGAACACCATTAAATACGTGCTGATGGGTACGTCCAGCAACTTCGGAAACATGTTCAGCGCCGCCACGGCGTCGGTGGTACTGAGCTTCCTCCCCATGCTGCCGGGGCAGATCCTGCTCAACAACCTGCTCTACGACAGCGGCCAATTGGCCATCCCGGGCGACCGCGTGGACAAGGAACAGCTGTTGGCACCATCGCATTGGAACATCGCGTTCATACGGCGCTTCATGTTCCTCTTCGGGCCGATCAGTTCACTCTTCGACTTTGCGACCTTCGCGCTCATGCTGTTCGTCTTTAACGCGGTCCCGGGGGAGTTCCGGGCAGGCTGGTTCATCGAATCCATCGCCACGCAGACCCTCATCATTTTCGCCATCCGGACCCGGCGGGTCCCGTTCCTGCGAAGCCGCCCTTCGGCTGGTCTGTTGACTGCATCCTTGGGAGTGGTGGCCGCGGGGATCTTCCTGCCGTTGTCACCACTGGCGGGCCTGCTGGGCTTCGATCCATTGCCGGTGCCGTTCTTCCTGTCGCTACTGGGAATGATCGTCGTCTACATGGTCCTGGTGGAAGTCGCCAAGCAATGGTTCTTCGCCCGGGCCGCGCAGCAGCTGCCGGAGCTTCCGACGCCGGTGCGCCGTCGGCCGGATACCCACCACATCTCGCGCCGCGCCGCCCGCTTCAGCGCTCCCGTTGCCGGGATTGCGCCAGGGCGTCCATCAGTCACTCTTCGTTGAGGCATCGAATCGCCGATTCGTCCGAAAGCACGACGGCGGCCGTCGCCTCGGCGATGGCGCGTTCCTCGTCGCTCGGGACCACCAGGACCGGAAAAGCCGATGCGTCCGTGCTGATGACGCGGACGCCGGTCTCGGCGGAGCGGTTCCTGGCTTCGTCGACAAAGAGGCCGAGGGGCCCTAGCCGCGACACAACCTGGGACCTGAACCGGCTGGAATGTTCGCCAATGCCCCCGGTAAGGATCAGGGCAGCAGCCCCGCCGACCACCATGTTGTAAGCGGCGATGTACTTGGCCAGCCGGTAGGCGGCCATGTCCGAAGCGAGGATCGCACGGGTGTCACCCTGCCGTGCGGCGTCCTGGATTGCGCGCATGTCAGCCGATCCGGCCAGGCCCAGAAGGCCCGCCCGATGGTTGAGGAGCTCGTCGATTTCATCCGGTCCGAGGCCGCGGCGCTGCAGTAAGGTGACAATGGACGGATCCAGATCGCCGGAACGGGTGCCCATGACCAACCCCTCCAGGGGGGTCATGCCCATGGACGTGTCGACGCTGCGGCCCTCCCGTACGGCGGTAACCGAGGCGCCATTGCCAAGGTGCGCCACCACCGCATTCAAGGCGCCCGGCGGGACACCGAGGTACGTCCCCGTATGGCGGCAAGCCATCTCGACGGAGATCCCGTGGAAACCGTAACGCTTGATCCCGTATTTCGTATGCAGCTCGTCCGGAACGGCGTAGCGGGAGGCATGGTCGGGAATCGTGCGGTGGAAGGCCGTGTCGAATACGGCCACCTGGGGCGTGCGCGGCCAACGGGCGGCCGCGGCACGCATGCACGTCGCGCTGGCCGCGTTGTGGAGCGGCGCAAACTCGACAAGTTCCTGGATGTCATCCATGACGGTCTGGGTAACACGGACCGGAGAACTGAAGCGATCCCCGCCGTGGACCACCCTGTGTCCGATGGCGTCAGGGCGTTCCCCGCCCGTAATGTCCCGAATGGCGGCATCGACCACGTCGAACACGTTTCCAAGGAAGACTGGATCCAGCGTGCCCTCTTGCGGGCTGTTGATGGCCCGTTCCAGCAGGATACCGGGACTCGGGTCAGATGGTCCGAGGCGCCGTAGCTGGTACTTCAAGGATGAGGAACCTGGATTCAATACGAGGATCAGCACTCTGACGTCCTTTCAGGAAGACCACGCGGCACCCGACCATGGAACGCGATACCCCTCGAGGAACATAACCCGGAAATTGCGCTCGCGGGGAGGGTCTTACGGCCCTTGCAGGTCAACGACGCAGCCGACGAAACTGGGGGGAGATTGCTGCTGGTTCCGGGAAGGCACGTGGGCTCGTGAAGACAAAGATCCTCGTTGGTGTCGATGGGTCCGTGGTCGGTAGTGCTGCCGCGGACTGGGCTGCCGAACGGGCCCGTGATCTTGGTCTTCAGCTCAACCTGGTCCATGCCGTTCCTGAGCCATGGGCGTTCCCGGAGAAGGCCCTCCACGATGGGGCGACTGCAGAAGCAAAGGACCTGCTGAAAGGCGAGTCAGCGCGGGTCGCCGCACGGTTTCCCTCCCTGGAGGTAGTGACGACACTGAGTTCCGGAGAGCCCGCCGAAACCATGCGCAAGCTTTCTGCGGATGCGGAAATGGTCGTCGTGGGAACCGATAGACGCCCCGGCAACCACGGCGAAGGATTCGGTTCGGTCAGCTTTCAGATCGCGGTCATCAGCCATTGCGCCGTCGCGATTGTGCCAGCCCCCTCAACGCGCGAGTCATCCGGCGTAGTAGTTGGTGTCGATGGTTCCCGGGACTCCGAACTCGCCGTCGAGTGTGCAGCTGACGAGGCGCAGCGAATGGGGCAGGAACTCGTGATCGTCCATGCCGGTAGCGGCCGCGCTCCTGCACCGTCCGGGAGATCAGTGCGCGGGACCGGGCCTGCAGAACCTGGACTCGATGGGCACGCGCTGTTGTCCAAATCGGTCCACGGCCTGGAGGGGCGGCACCCGGGTTTGGCCATACTCAAGATCCTGGACTTTGAGCGTGCGCCGGCCGAAGCGCTCCTGGACGCCAGTACCCGTGCACGGCTGCTGGTCATGGGCTGCAAAGGAAGAGGCGGTGCCCGCGTGCTCGTCGGCTCTGTGGCTCAGCATGTGCTGCTCAACGTCCAGTGCCCGACGCTGATAACCCGCCCGGTTGAGCAAACATAGCCGCCGGGCGGAAGCAACCGGCCTTGGTTGCTCCACCCTGTCGGGCGGGCGGCCGGCAGCCTAGGGCCGAAAGTCGCGGTCCAATTTCCGGAGCCGGTCAAGGGGGACACGCCCTGGCGAATCGACCCCCGGTTTTCGGCTGTGCCCCAAGGCCCGGAGGGCATTCAAGATGGTCGCGAGATCTACCAACTCCTGCAGGAGAGCCCCGGCAACCGCCGGGACGAAGCCGTATGCTGCCGCGGCCATCAACCCCACGCTAAGGAAAATGCCTGTCCAGATGCTGGTGCGAGCGATGTGGATGGTGTGCCGGCCGATGTCAACGGCAGCGGCCACCTTGGATAGGTCATCGAGCATGATGACGACGTCGGCCGATTCGCTGGCCGCGGTTGCTCCCCGGGCACCCATTGCTACACCGACGTCGGACGCGGCGAGGACAGGTGCGTCGTTGACTCCATCACCGACCATCAGGACCGGTCGGTCGTTCAATTCGGCGACGGCGGCCACCTTGTCGGCAGGCAGGCAATCGGCCAGGACCCGGGTTATCCCGGCTTCGGCCGCAATATGTGAGGCAGTGGAACGGGTGTCGCCAGTCAGGAGCATGGTTTCCCGCACCCCGAGGCGTCGCAGCTGGGCCAGGGTGGCCACCGCGTTTTCCCGCAAAGGGTCGCTCATGATCAGCGTTCCAGCGAAGTGCCCGTCCACGCCGACGGCGATCCCAAGTTGTCCGCTGGCCACGTCTGCCTTCTCGAAGCCGCTTGTGGCTGGGCCGACGAAGGCAGCTTTGCCCACCTTTACAGTCTGGCTTCCGCAGACTGCCGTGACCCCCTGGGTCGCGTGCTCGTTGGCGCTGGTGACGGGCAACAGATGGAGGCCGCGGGTCCGTGCTGCATCAATCACGGAGGCTGCCAGCACATGCGAGGACGACTGTTCAGCGGACGCTGCGAGTTGCAGTATCCGATCGGCTGACATGCCTGGCGCGGCGGTCGCGGAAACCTGTATGGCGTGCAGCGCGGGGCGGCCGTGCGTCAGTGTCCCGGTCTTGTCGAAGACCGCCGTCCTGACGCGGGCGAGCTGTTCGAGTGTGCCGGCATTCTTGATGATGATTCCCGAGTGGGCTGCCCGGCTGGTGCCGGCAAGGAACGCCACAGGTGCTGCGATCAACAAGGGACACGGTGTCGCAACGACGAGCACCTGGGCAAACCGTTCCGGATCGTGACTGAAGTACCATGCGATTCCTGCCAGCAGGAAGGCGAATACCGTGAAGGGAACGGCGTATCGGTCCGCAAGCCTGACGGTGGGGGCGCGGCTCGCCGCGGCTTCTTGGACCAGGGCCACGATCCGGCTGTACTGGGAGTCTGCAGCGGTGGCACTTGCAACAACGCGAACGGCTTCGTCGCCGTTAACCGATCCACTCATGACGGGGTCGCCCTTGCCGTGCTCGACCGGCAGGCTTTCGCCAGTCAAGGAGGATTCATCGAAAGTCCCGGCAGGGGAGAGCAAGAGACCGTCCACTGGGACGATTTCGGAGGGTTTGACCAACAGTGTGTCTCCGGAACGGATGCTCCCCACGGGAACCTCTTCCACCGGGTTGCCCGGGGTCTCGCGGTGCGCGGTCCGCGGAGCCCGCTCAAGGAGGGCTTTCAGTTCGTGCGTAGCCCTTCCGTGGGCAAATTCCTCCAGGGCGTCTCCTCCCGTGAGCATGAGGACGATGATGAGGGAGGCAAGGTATTCTCCGACCACGAGGGTGCTGGCGATGGCCGTCACCGCCAACAGGTCGATGCCCCACCGTCCCCGGAAGAGATCCCTGATCATGGACACGGCGCGGTACGCGGCCACGGTTAGCGCATAGATAGTCGCTGTTGCCTGTGCCGCTGGCATTTGACCGAGGCCCCACAGTGCCCCGACGCACACTCCTACGAGGAGTGTGGCCGCGACGAGCGGAAAGCGCAGAATTGTGGCCATGGGAGCCGCCGCTCTTGGGTGCCGATTCGGGGAAGGAGCTTCAGCAACGGTTGCCTAGTGGTGGGATTCCCGGCTGAGGATGACCTTCAGGGCGTGTGTTTCAGCCGCCCTTGAGAAAGTGTCGTAAGCATCGATGATCTGTCCCAGGGTGAAGTGGTGCGTCGCGAATTTCTCGGCGGGGATCTTGTGCTGGGCCACCAGGCGGAGGAGCATCGGCGTCGTGTTGGTGTTGACGAGGCCCATGCTGATGTTGATGTTGCGGATCCAGAGGTCCTGGAGGCGCAGTTCAACGGACTTTCCGTGCACGCCGATGTTGGCCACATTCCCGCCGGGGCGCACGAGCCGCAAGGCCATATCGAAGGTGTCCGGGATCCCGACTGCTTCGATGGCGACATCCACTCCTGCGCCGTCGGTGAAGGACATGACGTCGCTGATCCAAGCAGGACCGGAGGGGTTCACGACCCCTGTTGCGCCGAACTCCCGGGCCCGGAGAAGGCGCCCTTCGTCCGGGTCTATGGCGATGATTGTGGCGGCGCCGTGGAGGCCTGATGTGGCTATCGCGGCGAGGCCGATGGGGCCCGCTCCGACGACGGCGACGACGTCGCCTGGCTTGATGCGACCGGCTTGGACTCCGATTTCGAACGCCGTGGGCAGGATGTCCGAGAGCATGACGGCTTGGTCATCGGTGACCCCGTGGGGCAGTTTGTAGAGCGAGTTGTCCGCGTAGGGGACACGCACGTACTCGGCTTGGGTGCCGTCAATGAGATGGCCAAAGATCCAACCGGTTCCTGCTTGGCCCTCCTCCCCGGAGCAGTGCGAGTAGAGGCCCTTCTTGCAGTTGCCGCAATGTCCGCAGGACTTGATGCAGGAAATGAGGACGCGGTCTCCGGTCCTGAGCCCGGTGACGGACGAACCCACTTCGGTGACCGTTCCGACGCCCTCATGCCCAAGGACCCGTCCCTCCTGGACCGCCGGAACGTCGCCTTTGAGGATATGAAGGTCCGTCCCGCAGATTGTGGTGGTATCGATGCGGACGACGGCGTCGGTGGGGTTGACGATGTGGGGATCAGGGACGTCCGTCCAGGACTTTTGTCCGGGTCCGCCATAGACGAGTGCTTTCATGATGCTCCATCAAGCTAGGGCAAGACGTACCGTCGGCGACGCCGGCAGCAAAAGTCAGTGGAACAGCTCGGAGCGCGCATCCCACAGGGGAGTGTTCCAGATATCGGGCCGGGTGGCCTTGAACCGTCGACCAGTGAGGGCATCCAAGGTCAAACGCAGATAGTGGCTCTTGCTGCCCGGCTGCCAGGGATCCAGGTGGAGGGCATCGGCTGCCGCCTTTTCACGCGGGTCGACGATGAAGTGCGCCTGCCCTCTGGCGACGACGCTCCAGGCCTTCCCGGTGCCCGCATCGAAACCATCGATTTCGAGCGCGCAGGGATGGCGCATCGTGTTCCAGAATTTCGTGCCGGTGCCTGTGCGGAAGACGATTGATCCGTGGTCCACGACGTAGTTCACGGGGAAAATGTCCGGATGGTCCTCGACAATGACGGCTAGCCTGCCAACGGCTGCTTGGCCAAGCAATTCAAAGCATTCGTCTGGACTCAGACTTTCGATTTCATCCGTCGATTGAGGGTTCATGACCATGACGCTACCGGCGGCTGTCCGCCGTCGTTAGGGGCTTTAGGCCCGCCGGGCGACGCCGTCATTCGAGTCCGGCGCGCGTTGCGTCATCCAGGGGACTCCACCACGTCAGGGGAGGGGTGACGGTGAAGCGGCGTCCGGTAATCGACGTCGGAACGATGCGGACGAAGTGGTCTTTGCGGCCCGCTTGCCAAGGGAAAAGGAGCAGCCCGACCGTATCGAGCACCTCCTGGGTCAGCTTGATGGCAACAGCGTGACCTTTCACGACCACGCTCCACGCCACCCCGGTGTCCGGGTTGACGCCGTCGGCCTCCAGCGCAACCGGTGTTTCGCCCAGGGCCGAGTGGAGCTTGGTCCCTTCTGCGGTCCGGAAAACGAGGGTGCCATGGTCAACCTTGTAGTTGATCGGGAAGATGTCTGGATGGTCTAGTACCCACACTGCGAGGCGTCCCACCGAGACGCCGCGCATGAGCTCCCAGCATTGCTGAGGTTGCAGGACCTCCGGTTCCGGGGTTGATGGTTTGTTCGTCATGACGGAGAGGCTACGCCCGGGAGTGAGCTGGAAACAGGGCACAAAGACCCGCGCCTCAAGGGCGTCTGGGCGAACGCGAGACTCGGGGAGTAGTCTGGCATCGGATACGCCAGCTGCCACGACACGGGTA
This sequence comes from Arthrobacter sp. FW306-1B-F12A, assembly GCF_058781865.1. Lineage (NCBI taxonomy): Bacteria > Bacillati > Actinomycetota > Actinomycetes > Micrococcales > Micrococcaceae > Arthrobacter > Arthrobacter sp. FW306-1B-F12A. Next base: position 46,154 of record NZ_JBYSXD010000017.1, on the reverse strand, counting down.
CCTGCCCCGTGTGGGCTGCACCGCTCGAAAGGCAGTAAATGAACGGCTCTCTTCCAGATCCTGTGCGGCCTGATCGCCTTCATGTCACGGGAACCCGGATCGAAGACCTGCTGAGGGACTTTTTGGCCAGGGCCGGAGAACTCCTGGATGCCCAGGAGCAGATGCGGGGGCTTCTGGAAGCGGTGGTGGCCGTCGCCGAAGACTTGAGCCTGGAAGCCGTTCTGGACCGGGTGGTCAAGTCCGCGTGCCGGCTACTGCATGCCCGCTACGGCGCGTTGGGAGTCATCGGCGAAAACAAGTCTTTGAGCCACTTCGTCACAGTCGGGATCGACGAGGACCTTGCACGCCGCATCGGCCCGCTGCCCACCGGGCACGGGGTCCTCGGCCTGCTGATCAGCGAACCCGCGCCCCTCCGTCTTCATGATTTGCACCAGCATCCGAAGTCATACGGATTCCCTGCAAACCATCCACCCATGAAGTCTTTCCTTGGTGTCCCGGTGCGGGTCCGGGACGTCGTCTTCGGCAATCTGTACCTGACGGAAAAAGAGGGGGGTGGCGATTTCACTCCCGAAGACGAGGATCTTGCCGTCGCATTGGCTGCTGCTGCCGGCGTGGCCATCGAGAACGCCCGCCTCTATGAGGACGCCCGCCGCCGCGCGTCCTGGCTCGAAGCATGCATGGATGTGACCGGCCGGATGCTCGGCGACGACCGGACCTCGGAGCCGGAAAATGTCGGGCTTGACCAGATAGCCGACAGGGCGCTCCGGGAATCCGGTTCCCAGCTGGCCCTGATTCTCGTTCCAGATGGAGGGGTGGATTCGTACTGCGTCGCGGGTGCCGCGGGAACGGAGAGCGCACATTTCGCCGGAAATATCCTGCCCATGGATTCCGCCGTCATCAGGTCGGTCGCCGCCACCGGGATGCCCGCCAGCATGGACGAGGCCGGAGACATCCTTGGACTGGCTGACGGCTTGTCCAAGGGAAAACTCCTGGCGATAGATCTCAGTGCACAGGGCGCCCATCATGGACTTCTGTTTCTGGTTCGGGCCCCTGGAACGGGGCCGTTCGCTAAGACGGATGTGGAGATGGGGGCCGTGTTCGGCTCACACGTGGCCTTGGGCCTGGAGCTTGACCGGATTCACCGGCTCCGTGAACAACTGGTGGTCTTCTCGGATCGGGACCGCATTGCCCGGGACCTGCACGACCTCGTCATCCAGCGCCTTTTCGCCGCGGGACTCAGCATCCAAAGCCTGCGGCGGTTCACTACAGGCGAACCTGCCTTGACCCGGATCAATGCGGTCACGGCTGAACTGGATGAGACCATCAGGGACCTCCGCAACACCATCTACTCGTTGCGCTCTTCCGGCGAGCAGGAGTTGCTGAGCAGCCGGATACTGCAGACTGTCCGCACTGCCACCAGGTCCCTGCCCTTCGCCCCCCACCTCACGCTCACGGGGGCGGTCGATTCAGTGCTCGACGACGGAACAGTCACCAACGCGCTGGCGGTCATCTCCGAAGGCCTCAGCAATGCGGTCCGTCACTCCGAGGCCGAGGCAATCAGCGTCTCAGTGTCCGTGGAAGACGGCATGCTGACCTTGATCATCGAAGACGACGGCAGGGGCTTCAGGGATGCCGTCCCCGGAAATGGCCTGGTGAACATGGAACAGCGGGCCTCGGAGTTGCGTGGTTCGTTTGAGGTGACCAGCGCCCCAACGAAGGGGACTACCTTGGTGTGGTCGGTTCCGGCCCACTGAGTTTCCCGTCTGCTGGTCCGTCAACGGACGGTTCCGGTGTCCGTTTCCGGTCCGTGGGCAATATAGACGGCTGCCTGGGTGCGACGTTCGAATCCCAGCTTTGCCAGCATCGAGGACACGTAGTTCTTCACCGTTTTCTCGGCGAGCTGCATGAGTTCCCCGATCTGCCGGTTTGTCAGGCCCTGTCCGACCAGATCGAGGACCCGCCTCTCCTGGGGTGTCAATGAGGCGACCCTGGGATCCACACGCCGGGGCTCGGTGAGTCCCTGGATGATCTTCGCCTTCACTGACGCATCAAACAACGACTCACCGCGCGCGGCCTGGCGGAGCGCACCTATCAGGTCGGTACCGCCGATTTCCTTGAGGACGTACCCGGCCGCACCGGCAAGGACGGCTCCCCGCAGGGCTTGTTCGTCGTCGTAGCTGGTCAGTATCAAGCAATTCAGGGTGGGGTCCACGGAGCGCACCTCCCGGCACACTTCGATGCCCGTGCCGTCGGGCAAGCGGGCGTCTAGCACTGACACGTCGGGGCGCAAAGCGGGAATCCGCCGTGCGGCTTCCTCCGCGGAACCGGACATGCCCACCACCACAAAGCCTTCGCTTTCGAGCAGCTCCTGCAGTCCCCGGCGGACAAGCTCATGGTCGTCCAGGACATAGACACGGATAGGCGGCGCGCCAAGGACCCGGGCGTCGCTTTGGGGTGATACTGGGCGTTCCATGATCCTCCTGTCGGGCAGCCCGTGGCCGCGGTCCCGCCGGTCCGGCATGTTTCCCGGCTATGTCATTGTTCACTGCCCGCCAACGGCAAACAAGGGCCGAAGGACCCAAGCCGGGGCCATGACTTTCGGCCCTGTTTGGCAGCTGATTTTCTGCCCATTCTTAGAGAAACCGCGGGAACGGAAAGGAACACCATGGCCAGGCAAACCGGGCAGGACAAGATCATGCTGCTTGGTTCTGTCAGCGCGGCCTGTGTCGTCCATGCCCATTGTCCAGTTCTCGTCGTGCACGAACCCGAAGCGGCCAAGCACCCCGAACCCCGTCCCGGCGACACCGGGGCGGCCATCAAATAGCCCAAACCGATCAAAGGAGCACGATCTAGATGAAGAAGTGGACCCGTTGGCAGGACTGGACGGTCATCGCCGCCGGCGCCTATGCCGCACTCTCGGTGCTGTGGACAAGTCAAGGTGGATCGTCCACGGCCTTCATGGTCATCCTCGGCGTCCTGCTGGTCGCCGCCGGGGTCACCAACCTGGCCATGCCAGGGATGCCGGCTGCCGAATGGGCGCAAGCCGCATTCGCCGTCGTCCTCCTCCTTGCGCCATGGCTTGGAGGCTTCACCTCCATGACAGGGGCCGCCTGGAGTGCATGGATTCCGGGCGCGGTCGCCCTGGTTGTCACGGCCTTTGCAATCAAGCCCAGCACCGAGGAATACCGTCACCACCACGTGATGCCGGCCCCGTAGCCGTGCAATTCCGGAACGGGCATCCGGCCACCGCCGGATGCCCGGCACTGCAAATTTCGAGGAGACCAGCATGAACAGCAATCACCCGGCCCGCCTGCGGTTTTTTGGCGCGACCGACACTGTTACTGGTTCCCGCTATCTCCTCGAATCCCGGGACACGCGGATCCTGGTCGATTGCGGTCTTTTCCAAGGCTACAAACGTATCCGCGACCGAAACAGGATCCCGTTTCCCGTCGCCCCTGGTTCCATCGACGCGGTGCTGCTCACCCACGCGCACCTGGACCACACCGGATACGTTCCGGCACTGGTGCGCGATGGCTTCACCGGGCCGGTCTACGCCACCCACGGGACCAGTGAACTATGCAAACTGCTGCTGCCGGACAGTGGCCACCTCCAAGAAGAGGAAGCCCGCTACGCTGATCATCGGGGTTCCTCGGTGCATGTTCCCGCGCTTCCGGTCTACACCGCGGCCGATGCGGTCAGGTCCTTGAACTCATTCGAGCCGCGGGATTTTGATGCTCCGCTTGAAGTGGGAGATGGCATCGAGGCCACCTTCCTCCCAGCCGGACACATCCTCGGCGCCGCCCAGATCCACATAAATGTCGACGGGCATTCCATACACTTCTCGGGAGACTTGGGCCGTGCCGACGATCCCCTCATGTTCCCTCCCCGGGAATTGGAGGCCGCGGACATTCTTGTCACTGAATCGACGTACGGCAACCGACGCCACCCGGATCAGGACGCGGCCGCTGAGCTTGGCGCGGTGGTGTCCCGCGTCGCCAAACGCGGGGGAGTTGTCATGATCGCCGCGTTCGCCGTCGGCCGCGCGGAAACCCTCATGCTCCACCTCTCCCGGCTCCGCCGCAAGCACCTCATTCCGGACATTCCGATCTATCTGAACAGCCCCATGGCCATCGACGCGTCCTATATGTACCGGCAACACCCGGACGAACACCGCCTCCTCGTGGACGAGTTCGAAGACATGTACAAGCTGGCCACCATGTCACGTACCGCAGACGATTCCAAGCTTCTCAACCTGAGGGGAGGGCCAATGGTCATCATCTCCGCCAGTGGCATGCTCACCGGGGGAAGGATCCTCCACCACCTTGAGGCTTATGGCCCGGATCCGAAAAACGCCATCATCCTCAGCGGCTACCAGGCCGGAGGAACACGCGGTGCCGACCTGGCGGCCGGAGCAAAGGAACTCAGGATTTACGGCCAGGACGTCCCCATTCAGGCCGAGGTCGTACAAATTGAAGGATTCTCCGCGCATGCCGACGCCGACGAAATCATTCGTTGGATGCACACCGCGGATGAAGCCCCGCACATGACTTACATCACTCACGGCGAACCCGAGGCCTCCGATGCCCTGCGCCGCCGCATCAAGCGGGAGCTGGGCTGGAACGCCAGGGTCCCTGAATACCTCGAAGCAGTCCCGCTCGACAAACCGCTCTAGCAGCAATGGTTTCCACCCACGCCGGCATAGGAGGCCGATGATGGCTCTCTCCGAGCACGAAAAGAAGACACTGGAACAGATCGCCCAGGAACTGGAACGCGATGACCCGAAATTCGCGGCAAAGATGAGATCGACGCCCGGGCGTCCCAAGTCCCGACACACAGCCTTCGGCATCTTCGCCGCCGTCGTCGGATGCCTTGTGCTCCTGACCGGGGTCGCGGCCCGCACCCCGGCCCTCGGAATCATTGGATTCACCATCATGGGCGCAGGGGCGTACCTGGCAACGAGGCGCTTCGGCTCCCCGCAGATACGGTGGCGTCCGAGCTCTTCCCAGTCCATGGGACCCGCAGAGCTGGGGTAGTTGAGGTGGAAGCCCAACGGTCGAAGACATCATCGAGGAAGAGCGGACATGCCATGAAAGAGCCAATAGTCGTCGGCATCAACGACACCGGGGCCAATGACGCCGCGGTGACTTGGGCAATGCACCGGGCCGCGGCTTTGAAGCTGCCCGTGCAACTCGTGCATGCGGTGGATGACCGCTGGATGGCCGAATCCTTTGCCTACAACGAGATGGCCAACAAGGTCGCGACAGAGCTTCTGATCAAGGCCAAAGCCCATGCAGCCGGGGTGGAACCGAAAGTTGAAGTTCGAACGGTATTGATTTCGGGCACCGCAGGGTACGCCCTTCGCAAAAGGTCCAAGAAGGCTTCCCTGGTGGTCATCGGTTCCGGGACCCATGTCAGGCCCGGAGGTCGGCTGACCGACCGCGCCCTGCAGATCGCCTCCGTGGCCGTTTGCCCCGTGGCCGTCGTCGGAGAAGAGACGGTGCACAACCGCCACGGAGTCATCGTCGGAGTGGACGGTTCGGAGGAATCAACACAGGCGGTAGCATTCGCCGCCGCGGAGGCAGACCGTGAAGGACAGGAACTGACCGTCATGCACGCCTACCCGATACCCGGCGCCTGGTTGCAAAGGGGGTTGCCTGAGGGCAGCTTCGGCGAGCAATTCATGGAAGAAGAACGGCTGGTCCTCGCCGAGACAGTCGCCGGCCTGGCGGAAAAGTACCCCGACCTCGTCGTCCACAGGGTCCTGGCCACCGATCCACCGGCCCAGGCCCTCGCTGAAGCCGCATCGACGGCGAAGCTGCTGGTCCTTGGCAGCCGCGGCGGAGGCGGAATCAAGCGTCTCCTGCTGGGCTCGACCGCCCACGCAGTCCTTGCCCAGCTGGCGTGCCCCACCATCATTACCCGCATACGCCGGGTCAAGAAGAGCAAATAGCGGGCGGGGTTCCTTCCCGGGGAAAAGGCGGGCGAGGCCATCACGGGAATCGACAGCACAGCCGTCGAACCCGACTCGGGCAGGCCCGGCACTCTGGAGAGCACCGTTGACGCCTGGCGCCAGGACCCGGATTCAGGCTAGGTGTACGTGGCGGCCAGTCACCACCGCGGCGTGGATCCGGATGAAGTCATTCCTTGCTCCGCCTGCCCAGGGCTCTACCATGGCCTGTCCCCAAAGATAGGTCAACAGCTCCGGTTCCTGCACATGCGAGGAAGGTCCACTGACCAGGACCGACCACCCTTCGCTTCGCTCGGGCTGCGCCTCATCAATCTCGAACGATGAACTCAAGCGAGGAACGGCGTCCCCGATGGTCCCGGCAGCGGACGTACGGAAGTAGATCGCCCGGTCATGGACGAGGTAGCTGACGGGCAGGATCATCACCCTGTTCTTGTAGTTGAAGCCGAAGCGGCCTGTGTCCTGTGAGCACAACAGCTCCCAGCAACGCTCCTCGCTAAGCTCCTCCGTGACGTGCCGGACATCGTCAGAGGGGCTGGGATCCATGTTGGGAAAGGACATTTGTTTCTCCTGGGGGCCGATTTTGCTTCTGCAAGTCACGGCATTTGAGCGGCTGGATCGGCGAGAAGGCGACTCAGAGACCACAAGGGCGCCATCAGGCGTCTCCTCTCTCCGCCGTCGGTGTCGTTCACTTCTTTTCCGGAGCATGGACAACAAGGACCGGGCAGTGGGCGTGGGCAACGCAGGCTGAACTGACCGATCCGAGCAGCAGCCCGCCAAATCCTCCGTGGCCACGCCTGCCGAGAACGATCATGTCAGCTTCCCGGCTAGCTTCAATGAGGGATTCCCGTGCCTGACCGCGGACAACGCGCGAGACGACGTTGTCCGGCAGTCCCGGACCGAACGCTTTCTCCAAGGATTCCTTGAGGACCTGTCCGGCGCCTTCCTCGAAGTCATCGATGCCCATGGCCACATAGCCGCCATAGACCTGAGGGAACTCCCAGTAGGCAACGGCCTCGATTTGCGCTCCCAATGGCACCGCAAGGCTCTGGGCCTGCCTCAGTGCCTCTATGGAGGCTTCCGATCCATCAACACCAACAACTATCCTTGCAGTGGATGCTTCCCGGCCCATGACTTTCCTCCCGCGATAGGGGTGATTTCGTTCCCCGCTAGCGTGACCCGTTGCGATTCCGGATGATAGGGCCGAAAGTCACGGCCCGCCCGTGGCAGGCCATCATCTGGACCGTGTGTACTACTCCCGCGTAATCGAGATCTTGTGAGCGGAGGAGGGTTGGACCCTTTCCGGAATCGGGGCTCTCACTTCGAGAACACCGTCCTTGTATGAAGCGGAGACGTCGTCCTTTTGGATTGTGTCCGGAACTGGCAGCCTGCGGACGAAGGAGCCGTAGCGGAATTCCGTTCTGTAGCTGCCCTTGTCCTTTTGCTCCTCCTTCTCCTGCCGTTCAGCCCTTATTTCAAGGAACCCGTCGCCAAGCGTGATTTCAACGTCCTTCTCGGGATCGATCCCCGGCAGTTCGGCGCGAACCACCAAGGTGGTGCCTTCAACCAATTGTTCGACCCGGATCCCGGATGCTGCCACATCACCTTCGAATAGCCGTTCGATCATCTCAATGGGTGAGCGACGGTTATCGAACCACCTGATTAAGTCCGACATTCCTGACCTCCTTGTCCTGGAATCTGGTCATGCCCGAACCGGCTTGACCCTTCCAGAATGCGAAGCATGGGGAATTGATCCCAGAGTCTTTGGTCCTCCATCTTCCGGATTTTCAGTTGGTCGAGTGACATGAACGAAGCGGCGTCCTCCCTTCGGCACCGGACACGCAGCCCAAGGCACAAGGCAATGCGGGGAAGCCATGGTCGGCGAGGACCGAGGCAGCCGGCCTGACCAGCGGTCACGAATCGCGTGGGGGCCACCATTGGGATGGCGGGCTGATCACGAACCTGCGACCGCTCATTTCCGCCGGCGTAATCCGGACCAGATGATTTTTGGCGCCGGCTTCCCAAGGCGAGAGTTCCATAACGGAAGATTCCTGCAGTTCTTCAGCTTCCGTGACTATTTCGGCACGTCCCTTGACGATGACACTCCACGCAATTGTGCCGTAGGTGTTGAAACCATCGGCTTCCAATGCAATCACTTGCCCGGCCATGACGGCATCCAGTTTGGTGCCCGGTCCTGTCCGGAAGATCACTGTCCCCTCGTCAGGCAGGTAGTTGACTGGGAAGATCTCCGGGCTGTCGCCTCTGACGAGCGCAATTCTGCCGACGGAGGAGGAACGAAGGTACTTCCAGCACTCATGAACGCTGAGTACTTCGGTGTCAGGTCTCAACTCTGAATTCTCCATAATGGTGAGCCTACCGAGATGGTCCACGCGGAAGTAGAGGAATAGGTCTCAGGTCTCTCCCGCGACCCGTGAGCCCCGGTTCAGGCATTCGACACGGACCGGTAATCCGGTCGGACGCCACTCCCGCAGGGCCAGACCAAAAGCCGGCGCAAGTGGAGCCACTCGTACCCCGCCCCAACGGGGCCAAAGAAGCTTGACATGTTCCGGTCATCATCCAGCGAATGCAGGAAATGGCCTTCTGCTTAAGGACCCGTCAGTTTTTCAAACCACTGCCTCATTCCGGCCAAGGCCACGGCCAGTTCGGGGAGTTCGGGATGCCATGGGCGCTCCCATTCCAATGAAAGCCACTCGGTTCGGTCTTCGAGGAGAATGAGGATTTCGTGCAACGGAATGTCGCCCTGACCGAGGAGCCGTAGCTGTCCGTCGAAGTTGGCATCTTTGAGTTGCGCATAGCCAAACCACGGGCCGATGGCTTCGAACGTCGTGGCGGGGCGCTCACCGGCAGCGGCCGGATGGAGTACGTCCCAGATGACTTGGACGCCGTGACCGGGGCATATCTCGTCCAATAGCGTCATAACCCGCCGGATGTCCGTTCCTCGGGGATGCGAGTCGTGCGTTTCCAGCCATATCCGGATGTCAGGGGCGGATAGGGCGGCCGCCGCGAGCCGCCTTGCGATGCGTGCATCCGAATCCGTGCCAGCCCCACCCGGAAAAACGCGGACGCCTGCCGCTCCCAGGTCACGAGCGAGAAGCCTCTGGGCCTCAAGCTCGCCGAGTACGTGGTCGTCGCTTAGCCCGGGATCGCCCACACGTACGTACGTGGCTACGCAGACGACGTGCAACCCTGCCTCGTTGATCCGCCTACGGATCCAGCCGCGCTCTTCACTCGATAAGCCAGCATGCACTATTTGTCCTGCCATGGAACGGAGTTCGAGCCCTTGAACCCCATAGGTGGCCGCAATGTCCAGAATCTCTTGGAGGGACGCTTCCGGGCAGCCGAGCGTAGAAAACGCAACCTTCGCTTTCACGAAGTTCTCACCAACCAGGCGGCCGCCGCCGAGCCTTTCGCCCACTTCACTATCAATTCTTCTCCTCCGATGAATGTCCGCTGATTCAAGGAGAAGTCCCTGAGGAACCTGAGGTCAAGCATTGGTAGCTGATTTGAACAACAATGCACATCTCCTGCGCGGCCAATTATCACGGGCCCAACTGGCCTTGACTTTCGGAGCCAGCGTCCGCTCTAGTTCATAATGAACAAATCAAACACAAGCGAACTTGATCGGAGGCTCTCATGCTCCCCGAGGACCGGCACCTGCAGATTCTGAAGGAGTTGGCTTTTCACGGCTCCCTCAGCGTTGAGGATTTCGCGGCAAGAATGGGAACGTCCGGGATGACGGTCCGTCGTGACTTGGCAGCTCTCGCGGATCAGGGGCTCCTGCAACGCGTCCGAGGTGGTGCCGTCCCTGTCGCCGGGTCCGCCATTGAAAGCGGCCGGCGTCGCGCGACCGGCATGAACCCCAGGGGACCATCGGGTCCCGGCAGCGTTCCTCTGTTGTCAGGGCGGCCGGGCGGGAGCCGCCCGCTGGCGACGATCGGCATGATCGTCCCGTCCGCGTCGTACTATTTTCCCGGGGTTATCCGGGGCGCGGAGGCGGCCGCCCAGGAAGCGGGAGTTCGGCTGGTGCTGGGGGTTTCCAACTACTCCGGGGCCGAGGAACGGCGCCAGCTTCGCCGTCTGTTCGAACACGGCGTTGACGGCATCCTGGTTACGCCCAGTGAGGTTTCCTTGGCCGGAACTGAAACCCTGGCCTTGCTGGCTGAGGCGGCGGTGCCGGTTGTCGTCGTCGAACGCTCCATCGACGACATTTCTGAAGAGTGCCGCCTGGAATCCGTACGCAGCGACCATGTGCGCGGGGCGGAGATCGCGGTCAACCATCTCCTGTCCCTCGGCCACAGAAGGATTGCCTTGTGCGTCCGGGAGAAGACTCCCACTGCCTCCCAGGTCATCGAGGGCTACCACCTCGCCATGCGGCGGGCCGGGACCCCGCAGGACTCCACCATGGTGCGCCCCGTCTCGCGTGCGCTGAACGATCCACAGGCGCACCGCCTGGTGGTGGAAGGGATTCTCGACTGGTGCGCCGAGTCGCACGTGACTGCTGCGATCGTGCACAGTGATGAGGACGCGCTGCAGTTCGCCAGCGCCTGCCAGGATCGCCGCGTCCGCATCCCCGGGGACTTGGCTATCATCGCGTATGACGACGAAATCGCGGCGCTGGGTACCGTTCCCCTCACCGCCGTGGCACCGCCAAAATACGACGTCGGCCACGAAGCGCTGCTGATGTGCCTGAACCGGATCGGAGCCCAGCGACGGGGCGTGTCGGCGCTGCAGCGACTGAGCCTCTCTCCCAGCCTCAATATCCGGGATTCCACCCAGAGCCAGGCGCTTCACGTCGGGGCCGCCGAATGACGGAAGCCAAGACAACTTCACTCCGGTTCTAGTGTTCAATTCTGTTCATTCCGTTGATATGTTTACTCGCTGACCGTTTCACTGGGAGTTAAGTGCTTCAAGGCACACCACGACTTCGCATCGTGAACTTCAAAGGAGAACAGAATGAAGCGTCGCCAGCTTCTGCTCGGAGCGGCCAGCCTCGTGGCCAGTGCCGCCCTCATCACGGCCTGCGGGACAACCCCCTCCGCAACCCCGACCCCGGCTCAAGAACCCACCGGCACCATCACGTTCTGGTCCTCGCTCGCCGGGATGGACAAGGTCGCCGCAGCGTTCAACGCAAGCCAGAACAAGATCAAGGTCAACTTCGAAACCGTCCCCAACGGCGCCAGCGGGGGTTACGCCAAGCTGTCCACTGCCATCACGGCGGGCAACGGTCCCGACGTGGCCACCATCGAATACCCGCAGCTGGCCCAGTTCGTCAGCAACGGTCAGCTCCAGCCGCTGGACGGACTGATCGACAAGTCCGCAACGCTGGACAAGCTCTCGGACCAAGCCCGCGGACTGGTGCAACTCGGCGGGAAGACCTACGCCCTTCCCTACGACACCACCCCGATGGTCATGTGGTACCGCAAGGACCTGCTGGAAAAGGCAGGCGTTGAGGTTCCAAAGACCTGGGATGATTTCGAGAAGGCCGGCCAGAGGGTCAAGGCAGTGGCGCCGAACGCCTACCTCGCCAGCTTCTACCCGAACGATCCGGTCGTCACCGCGGGCCTGGCCTGGCAGGCCGGTGCCAAGTGGTTCTCAACCGAGGGCGACACCTGGAAGATCGGCGTCAAGGATGAGGCCACGCTGAAGGTGGCCAACTACTGGCAGAAGTTGATCGACGAGAAGATCGTCAAGGTCGAACAGTCCTTCAGCGACGAATGGTCCGCCGATCTGGCCAGCAGCACCGTTGTCGGTGTCCTCGGCGCGAGCTGGAGTGCCCCTGGCCTGCAGTCGCGTACGAAAGCAAACAACCAGGCCGGCCAGTGGATTGCGGCCGAGGTGCCGAACTGGGGCACTCCCTCGAACGGTTTCCTGGGCGGTTCCAGCTTCAACATCCCCAAGGGCAGCAAGAACCCCGCCGCTGCAGCTAAGTTCATCGAGTTCCTCACCACCAACCCCGACGCCGTCAAGGCCCGCGGCAGTGCCGGCTCGGCCTACCTGGCGTTTCCAGGACTGACTCCAGTGGCGAAGGGCGCGTTCGACGCGAGCTACTTCGGCAACGACATCTACGCCGTCTTCGACAAGGCCTTCGCCTCCGTCAGGAGCGGCTGGCAGTGGGGACCGAACTGGGACCTCACCAACACCGCCATGAAGGATGCTTTCGGCAAGCTGACCACCGGCGGCACCGTCAAGCAGGGCATCGAAACCGCGCAGACTGCCACGGTGGGCGGACTCAAGCAGAACGGCCTCTCCGTCAAGGAGTAGGCCCGCCCGGCGGGGTGGCTTCATGGCAAGCCACCCCGCCAGCGAGGAGATTCAAATGGTCAATCAAGCACCTACGAAGCCCGCCAGCCGAGTTGCCGCCGCCCCCGCTTCAACCATCCGCAAGCCACGCGGCCTTTCCGGAACCGGCGGCCGCACCGCCGCCCTGTTCCTTACCCCGTTCTTTGCCGTCTTCGCCTTGGCGATGGTGGCACCCGTCATCTATTCGATCGTGTTGAGCTTCTTCGCTCAGCAGAAATCCGGCCTGGGCTTCGGCGAGGCGAAGACCGCGTTCGTCGGCCTCGAGAACTACCTGCAGGTCCTGCAATCCGAGGCCTTCGTGGGCGGCATCGGCCGCCTCGCGCTGTACTGCGCTATGTACATTCCATGCATGGTGGGCGGCGCCTTGGCGTTCGCGCTCCTACTGGATGCCGCCGTCGCACGTGCCCGGAAACTGTTCCAACTCCTTGTCTTCCTGCCGCATGCCGTTCCGGGCGTCATCGCCGCGCTCATCTGGGCCTATCTGTACACGCCGGGAGTCAGTCCCATCGTCTCCGTCCTCGAAACCGGCGGCATTTCGCTGAACTTCCTGGACGCCCACCTGATCCTGCCGTCGATCGTGAACATCGCCGTGTGGGAATGGACGGGCTACAACGTGATCGTGCTCTTCACGGCGCTGCAGGCGGTTCCGCGGGAAGTCCTCGAGGCCGCTCGTGTTGACGGAGCCGGGGAAATCCGTGCGGCCCTCAGCATCAAGCTGCCGCTGATCCTGCCCGCACTCAGCGTCATCATGCTCTTCACCGTGATCGGCACGCTGCAGCTGTTCACCGAACCCTCCATCATCTCCAAGGCCACGGCGTCCGTCACCAGCACATGGGTTCCGAACATGTGGGCCTACGACGCGGCCTTCAATCGGCACAACCTCAACCAGGCCGCGGCCGCCTCCATCATCATTGCGCTCATGGCCGCCGTGCTGTCCTGGGCCGTTACCCGCTTCAGCTCAAGGATGAACAAAGCATGAGCGCCACCACCTTCCCCCGGCCCCGAACTGCGCTTGCGCCTTCACCTTTGAAACGACGCCGGGCCGCCCGAGTCGGGTTCGCCAGCACCTTCACCGTGAACGCACTCCTGATCCTCGGTTCCGCCTACATGGTGCTTCCGGTGCTGTGGCTCTTCTTCGCCTCCACCAAAAGCACCGCGGACCTCTACGGAACGGCGGCCTACGCTTTCGGGCACCCGGCCTTTTTTGACAACGTCGTCGCGGTCCTGAGCCAAGACGGCGGCGTGTTCCTCCGCTGGATGGCGAACTCCATGTTCTACGCGGCTTTCGGAGCCGTCTTTGGCGGGCTCATCTCGGTCACGGCCGGGTATGCGTTCGACAAGTTCCAGTTCCGCGGCAAGGACTCCTTCTTCGGTATCGTCCTGGTGGGCGTCCTCATCCCGAACACCGCCACCGTCCTGCCCATGTATCTGCTGGCATCGGTCTTCGGGATCACCAACACCATCTGGGCCGTCCTCATCCCCGTGCTCTGCAACCCTTTCGGTGTCTACCTGGCCCGGGTTTACTCCGCGGCCTACGTCCCGGCCGAAACGCTCGAAGCCGCGCGTGTGGATGGGGCCGGAGCCATCCGATCCTTCTTCTCACTCGGCCTGCCCATGATGCTCCCCGGATACGTCACGATCGCCCTGTTCCAGTTTGTCGGCGTCTGGAACAACTTCATGCTTCCGTTGGTGATGCTCCAGGACCAGCAACTGCTCCCGGTCAGCGTCGGGATTTCCATCTGGCAGGGCTACGCCGTACCGCAGCCGGAATTCACACCCCTGGTGATCACTGGGTCCCTTCTGTCCATCGTGCCGCTGCTTCTCGCGTTCATCATGCTGCAGCGATTCTGGAAGTCCGGCTTGACGGCAGGGGGCGTCAAGTGACCCTCAACGTTGCCTTGGCCATGCCGGCCCACACCGCCCGGGCCCTGTTCCCGGAACGCAGCCTCGACACCCTCGAGCCTGAACTGAACCTCCTGAGCCTTGAGCCCATCCAGGACTTCCACGCACCCGAAGGCAAGGCGCTGCTCGCGGAGGCCGACATCCTCATCACGGGCTGGGGCTGCCCCATGATTGACGACGCCGTCCTGGATGCGGCACCGCGCCTGCGCTACGTCCTGCACGCGGCCGGGAGCGTGAAACACCACGTTGCGGACGCCTGCTGGGAACGCGGCGTCCAGGTCAGCTCTGCCGCGGATGCCAACGCCATCCCGGTCGCCGAATACACCGTGGCCATGATTATCCTGGCCAACAAGCGCGTCCTTCAGATCGCCCGCGCCCTGCATACCGCCCGCGCGGAGATCCAGCCCGAACGGCTCTTCCCTGACATGGGAAACTACCGCAAGCGCGTCGGGATCATCGGTGCTTCCAAGATCGGGCGCCATGTCATCCGCCTGCTCGCTCCGTACGAGCTTGACGTCGTGGTGGCCGACCCCTACCTCGACGCCGCCGAGGCGGCCGCGATCGGCGTCGAGCTCGTCACCTTGGACGAGCTCGTGGCGAGCAGCGACGTCGTGTCCCTCCACGCGCCGTCGCTCCCCTCCACCAAGAACCTCATCGACGCCGGCCGGATCGAAGGGCTCCGCCCCGGAGCCACGTTCATCAACACCTCTAGGGGTGACCTCGTCGACCAAGGCGCCTTGCTGGCGCGGGTGGAGCGCGGTGATCTCTATGCCGTGTTGGATGTCACCGCCCCTTGGGTCCTGCCAGCGGACTCCGGCTTCTACGCGCACCCAAATGTCCTGCTGACCCCGCACATCGCCGGTTCCCTGGGCAACGAACTGGAACGCATGGCAGCCAGCACCGTCCAGGAAGCCCTCCGGCTTTCCCGGGGCGCCCCCCTCTCGTTTCGCGTCCGCGCCGAAGATCTCGGCATCACCGCCTAGTTCTCAAGTCCGTCCATTTTGTGCCTCGGCGTCCAGGGCGCCTTTGGCACGTCCACCACACCTACTTAGGAGCAACTCCGTGTCACCACAGATCTCACGCCGAACGGTTCTCCAGACCGCAGGCACGCTATCCCTTGCAGCCGTTGTCAGCTCGATGTTTGCCCAAAATTCCTGGGCGGCATCAGTGCCGAGCGCCGCGGACTTCGCCGCGCTGCGGACCCGCTGGGTGGACCAGATCACCGGCCGCACGGTGATCCAGGCGGGTGATCCAGACTTCGCCACGGCTATCACTGCGCTGAACAACAAGGCCGCCGCCTCGCTGGCCAAGGTCGACCGCGCGGCAGGCCGTACCTCGGTCTTCACCGACCTGTCGCTCGCCAACGACGTCCACATTGCTTCCACCTACCAGCGTCTGCAGCAGCTCGCCATCGCTTGGGCGACCCCCACTGCCACAGTGTTCGGGGATGCTTCCGTGCTTGCAGACATCAAAGCGGGGCTGGCGGACGCGCATGCCGTTGCCTACAACGATACGAAAGTAGAATCCGGGAACTGGTGGAACTGGGAAATCGGTGTGACAAGGGCCTTGGCCGATACATTGGTCCTGATTCACGGGGAACTGACCGCCGCCGAGATCGCTGCCAACTGCGCAGCCATCGACCACTTCGTGCCAGACCCGTGGCAGCAGTTCATGGCACCAAGAGCCAAGGTCACGTCCGTGGGAGCCAACCGCGTCGACCTCAGCCAAGCAATCATCATCCGCTCCTTGGCCGGGGAAGATACCGCAAAGCTTCAGCACGCCATCACGGGACTGAGCCAAGTGTGGCAATACGTCACTAGCGGAGACGGATTCTTCAGGGACGGCTCCTTCATCCAGCACAGCACCACCGCATACACAGGTTCGTACGGGGTAGTGCTGCTCACTGGATTGTCCAAGCTGTTCGCGCTCCTTGGCGGCACGGCCTCTGAAATCTCCGATCCAAGCCGCAGCATCTTCCTCGACGCAGTCGAGGGTTCGTACGCGCCGTTCATCATCAACGGAGCCATGGCGGATGCCGTGCGTGGCCGCTCAATTAGCCGAGAGGCCAACACCGGCTACGACCTCGGGGCTTCCGCGATCGAAGCCATCCTCCTCCTGGCACGCGCCATGGATCCAGCTACCGCCGGAAGATGGCGGGGCCTGTGCGCCGGATGGATCACCCGCAACACCTGCCGCCCGATTCTTGCAGGGGCCAGCGTGCCAAGGACTGCCCTGGTCAAGGAACTCCAGGCCAGCGGTATTGCGCCCATCGCCGAGACCGCGGGGCACCGGCTCTTCCCTGCCATGGACCGTACCATCCACCGGGGGAGTGGCTGGGCACTGTCCTTATCCATGTCAAGTAACCGCATTGCCTGGTACGAATGCGGCAACGGCGAAAACAACCGCGGCTACCACACGGGTTCCGGCATGACACATTTCTATACGGCCGACCTGGGCCAATACGACGACGCCTATTGGGCCACCGCCAACTACAACCGGCTGCCCGGCACCACCGTGGACACCACGCCCTTGCCGGACAAGGTGGAGGGCGAATGGGGTGCAGCCCGCCCTGCGAACGAGTGGACAGGCTCCGCGGCCCTGGGCGCAGTGGCCGCCGTCGGGCAGCATCTTGTGGGTCCCGGTGGCACCGGCTTGTCGGCCAGGAAGTCCTGGTTCATCAGCGGGGACCTGGCGGTATGCCTCGGCGCCGACATCAGCACCAGGAGCGGCGCCCGCGTGGAGAGCATTGTGGACCACCGCAATCTTCACGAAGGAAACAACGCCCTCACGACGGCGTCGGGCAGCATCGCCGAATCGGCCGGCAGCGCAGTGGTTCTTGACGACGGTCGTTGGGTCCATTTGGAAGGGTTCGGCGGCTACGCCGTCCTCGACGCCTCACCGCTCACGGTCCTCCGCGAAAGCCGCTCCGGAAGCTGGTCGGCGGTCAATCTCCTTGCCGGCAGCACCACCGTCCAGCAGCGCAACTTCGCCACCGTCTACATTGACCACGGCGCAAGCGATACACCGGGCAGCTACGCCTACGTGGTGGCTCCAGGCGCATCGGTCGCCCAAATCAGGCAGATCGCACAAGGCGACAACCACACGGTGATCCGGAACGATGCCACCGCCCAGTCCGTGGAGTTCAAGAGCGAGAAGACTACGGCGGCAACCTTTTGGAAGGCCGGAACAGCGGGGGACCTTGGTGCCTCGGGTCCCGCGTGCGTTGTCTACTCCAGGCACGGAAATGTGCTCAGTCTGGCGGTCAGCGAGCCCACGCAGAAGGCATCCAGCATCACATTGACGCTGCCCGAAGGAACATGGTCCACAGTGCTGGAAGGCTCCGGGGCGACCCTCGGCGCTGATGCCGAGGGCCGCTCAACCCTCACGCTCGACACTGCCGGACTCGGCGGCCAGACGCAGACCGTCAAACTCCGCCGCTAACCGAACATGGGCCACCGTGCCGCTGCGACACTTGGACGCGATGGTCGGCGTGGTCGACCTCAAAAACCTGGAAAAGAGCATCCAGAACGTCATCATCACCTGAGCTGTGTGACGGGGGCGTCCGGCCGTCCCCTGCCACTTGGTGCTTATGCTTCCCGGGTGGCGGGTGAGGAATCGGGAGAGCCCGAGATCGTCCGGCAGCATCTTTTGACCAGGCGTGGCTGGCCCATCCGGTCCTAGGATCAACTGGCCCCCCTCCATGCGGACGGGGCTGTTGTGCCGTGGTTATAGTCGAAGGATGAAGCAGCGAGTATTGGGCAAGACGGGGCGGTCCGTCTCCGTTGTGGGGCTGGGCACATGGCAGCTCGGTGCGGACTGGGGCAACGTGGACCCGAAGGAAGCCAACGACATCCTGGAAGCCGCAGTGGATTCCGGGGTGACCTTCTTCGATACCGCCGATGTCTACGGCGACGGGCGGAGCGAGCTAACCATAGGGGCGTACCTCGCTGCCAACCCCGGACTGGACATCACTGTAGCCACCAAAATCGGGCGGCGCCTGGAACAGAAACCGGAGAACTACACACTGGCCAACTTCCGGCAGTGGGCCGACCGTTCCCGGCGGAACCTCCGGACGGATTGCCTGGACCTGGTGCAGTTGCACTGCCCACCGACCCCGGTCTACAGCCGGCCGGAAGTCTACGATGCGCTGGAGACGCTCGTCAGTGAAGGCGCAATCAAGGACTACGGCGTCAGCGTCGAGCGGACCGATGAAGCACTCGAAGCCATCGAACACGGCACGGCCACCGTCCAGATCATTCTGAACGCCTTCCGACTCAAACCCTTGGAGGGCGTCCTGCCTGCGGCGAAGAACGCCGGAGTCGGCATCATCGCCAGGGTCCCTCTGGCCTCCGGCCTGCTCTCGGGCAAGTATTCCAAGGACACAGTCTTTGCCGAAAATGACCACCGGAAATACAACCGGGACGGTGCAGCATTCGACGTCGGAGAGACCTTCTCCGGAGTTGACTTTGAACAAGGCCTCAAAGCGGTGGAAGAATTCAAAAAACTTGTCCCGTCCGGAGCAACTACAGCCCAAGCGGCCATCGCCTGGATCGCGGCACAAGACGGCGTCAGCACCGTCATACCAGGTGCCCGAAGCCCCGAACAAGCCCGCTCCAACGCCGCCTCCATCCAGATACTGGACCACCTGGGTCCGGACTTCGAGAACAGCGTCAGGGAAATCTACGACACGTACTTCCGCGAGATGGTCCATTCACGCTGGTAAACCCCGGAAAGCCAAGCTATTCCGCATGTACCGGCAGTCAGGGACGACGATAGGGTTGGTGCATGAGCGCACCGGAAACGACACACGACTGGCAGCCCCTATGGGCGCGGCTCAATGCAGGCGAGGAAACACTTCCCGCCGGCGTCCTGATGACCGCCCCGCCGGGCGAGGTCAACAGCGCGCTGCCGCTGGAGTCCGAGTTCGGGGTGTTCGAGGCGCCCTTGGAGGATTACGACGTCGTGGAGTTGACCCGCTTCGACCGCCCTCTGGCGCGGGGCCGGGTGGCTTTCGGCGATGGTTTCGCTGTGGTGGGCCCGGTGCGCGCAGTGGACGGCGACTCTGTGGCGCTCGATCACGAGGCTGTGATTCTGGCCCGCCTGGCGGAGGAAGCGTTCGTCGAAGGCGCGGATGTCGTCTATGCGCCCGTGGACGCCGCGGCGGCGGACCGGTACGAGGCCCTCGGGTGGACGCGGGCAGGCGAACTGGCCCCCTAGGAGCACCGGGTCTTCCGTGAGGCCCGGCAGCTGGAAGCTGCTAGGCATCGATCACCAAATCGGTTCGTGCTGTGGAGCAGCAGGGCAGGAACTTGCCTGCCTCGATTTCCCGTGCCCGAATGCCGCCCTGGTGGTTCATCTCGACCTCCCCGGAGAGCTTGACGACCTTGCAGGAGCCGCACATGCCCTCTTTGCAGTTCGCTCCGATCCTGACGCCGGCCCGCTGCGCCACCTCGAGGATGTGTTCGGAGGGGTCGATGCGCACGTTAATGCCGGTGCGCATGAAGGACAGGGTGAGGCTTCCCGTTCCGACCGTGTCGAAGCTCGAGGCATCGGAGGACCCGGCCTGCGGTCCCACGTCCGGACTGCCGTCGGGGGCTTCGGGACCGGGTACGTCAGGGTCGACGGTTTCCAGCGGCAGGCCCGTGGCCTGCAAGGTTCCATCTGCGTCGTAGCCCGGCTCGTAGAGCCCGAACGCGGTGGGCTGGCTTTCGTAGTAGTCCTCGGCGGAATCGGCGATTTCCTCGGCTATTTCCTCCGCAATGTCCACTGCAAACGCGAGCTCCGCCTGGTATTCAAGGAGCGTCTGGCGATCTCCCGAGAAGAATTCCATGTAGATGGAGGTGTCGTCGACGCCGACCTTCTTGAGGAGCTCGGTGGCTGTGTTCAGGTAACCCTCGGGGCCGCAGGCGTAGACTTGGCGGCCGTTGGCGTCGGGAGCCACCTCGTCGAGCATGGCCGCCGTCAGCCTTCCGGTGAGCCCTTCCCAGCCCTCGGGTTTGCTGCGGTCGCCCAGGGAGTAGAAGACCTTGACCCGCGAGTCCACGGAGGCGATGTAGGCCAGCTCCTGGTGGAAGGCAAAGTCTCCGGCCGCCGCCCCGTGGTAGAGCACCACGACATCGGCTTGTCCGGGCAGCGAGTGGATGGTCCGCACCATCGACATGATGGGGGTGATGCCAGCGCCGGCGGCCAGGAACAGGTACCGTGCCCGCCGGTCGGCGTCGGGCAGGTGGAATGCCCCGACTGGTCCGAGCATGTCGAGGACGGTGCCGGGTTTGACGTTCTGGTGCGCCCACGGCGAGACCTGTCCCGTGGGGTCGCATTTGACTGTGATGTCGAAGGTCCACGGCTTGGTGGGCGAACTGGACAGCGAGTAGCTGCGGTCCACCGCGTCCTGGTTCGCGCCCTTCACGGGAAAGGCGACGTTCACGTACTGGCCCGGACGGAACGCCAGCGGCGCACCATCGCAGCGGCGAAACACGAAGGTCATCATGCCGCCCACCTCGGGAACGGTCTCGACGCATTCGGCCAAGAACTCCTGCGGATGCCAGGGGCCCAATGCGCGGGCGGCGCTTGCGGGTCCCTCGGTGCTGCCCATGACCCTGTTCCACGGCATCTCAAGACCGCGAATGCGCTGTGGTTCCTGGACGGTCGTCTCAGTGCGGAGTTCGATCATGCCAAGTGCTCCTGCACGCGCTGCACGTACCAGTTGATGAACGCCTCCACCTGGTATTCGCTCTTCATGTACGGGCCGGGTTCGTAGGCGGGGCTGCCTGCGCCCTTCTGGCATAGCTCCACGAACTCCTTGTCCTGCAGATTGGTCTGCTTCCAGGTGTAGGTGAGCTTCTCCAGGTCGTAGTCGACGCCTTCCTCGGCGTCGTCAGCCACCAGCCAGGTGGTGCGTACCAGTGTCTGGTGTTCGTTGATGGGGAAGACGGCGAACGTGATGACGTGGTCGCTCTGGAAGTGGAACCAGCTGTTGGGCTGCAGGTGCATCGAGCAGCGGCCAAGGCGGAAGTCCCGCAAGTCGCCGAGCAGCTTCTTGGAGAGCCTGCGCCCGTCGGCCGAGAACGATTCGCCCTCTCCGTCGAGCGATTCACGTGAGATACGGATTCCCGCGATGCGGGTGTCGAGCTCCTCGACCACCTCGTAGGGAAGGCCATAGCGGCGGCAACGCTCCTCGAGCGAGGACTGTGCTTCCTTGTTGCGGTCCCACACTTCTTCGAGATGGGCCGGGATCAGGCCCTCCGTCAGACCCCAGGTGGGAAAGAGGGAACAGGCAAGCTCGGGGTGGCCGTCGCAGTGGTAGCACTCACGGTTGTTCTCCATGACGAGCTTCCAGTTGCCCTCCTCGATGATGTTCTGCTGGTAGGCGACTTTAGTCTTCGACAGATCGTGCGGCGCGAGGTAGGGCTCGAAGATCTTTGAGGTTTCGTCGAAGTCGGTTGGCGGTTCGTCGGCAATGCAGACGAAGACGAGTCCGGCGACCATGCGGCTGTGGGCGCGCTTGAGGCCGAAACAGCCCTTGTCGAACTTGGTTTCCCCCGGCGCCGAGGCATGGATCAAATTACCTTCGGGAGAGTAGGTCCAGGAGTGATAGCCGCACACGAGGTTTCCCGTTGACCCCGCGGGCTCGGTCAGGACGCGGGCGCCGCGGTGGCGGCACACGTTGTGCAGGACGTTCACGCCGCCGTCGTCGTTGCGCAGCACGATCAGGGAGTAGGGCCCGTAGTCGACGGTGACGTAGTCGCCCGGCTCCGGCAGTTCGGCGATGCTGGCGGCATAGATCCAGTGCTGGCCAAAAATGGCCTCCATGTCGATCTTGAAAATCGTCGGATCGGTGTAGAAGGGGGCGTTGAGGGAATACCCCACGCGCCGGAACTCGAACAACTCGGTGATTTCCGCCAACTGTTCGGCAGGCAATGACGAAGCGAGTTTTCGGCGTGAATTGAGGGGCGCGTTCACTGGAGCAGACATGTGTTTCCTCCCGGAGGGCTAGGTAAGGGCGATCCATCGAGACCGGCGTTGGTGGGTGCAATCGCCGTTGTCGAACGTTTTATTCATGAGATTAGAGCCGATCGATCTGCAACAAAAGCGCAAGATTTGGGAGATAACAGTGCACAATAGCTGCATGATCGATCCACGGCTCATAACACTTCGGGTGTTTGCCCAGTGCGGCACCATTGGCGCAACCGCAGAGCTCACGGGCTATTCTCCCTCCGCCGTCTCCGCGCAATTACGGGAGTTCCAGCGCGTGCTCGGAATGCAGCTGCTGACGAAAGATGGCCGGGGTGTGCGGCTGACCGCCACAGGCCGTTTTCTCGTGGCGGGCTCGGACACCCTCATTGCCGAATGGGAGAACCTGCGCGCTGCGGCCATGGAGGCCGGCGAGCAGATACCCGCGCGTTTTGGGCTCGGCGGATTCTCCACCGCGGCCGCCCAGTTGCTCGCGCCACTGGCCGCCACCTTGCGCTCAACCCACCCGTTACTGGAGGTGCAGGTACTCGAGGCCAACCCGGCCCGCTGCTTCGACTTGTTGGTTGCCGAGCGAATCGACATCGCTGTCATTGTCGCCATGCAGTCCGACACCTATGTTGAGGACGATCCGCGCTTCGAGCAGACCGTTCTGCTCGACGATCCCCTGGACGTGATCATTCCCTCCAACCATCCGTTGGCATCGCGGGAAAAGGTGACGCTCGAAGAGCTGGCGTCGGAACCCTGGATCACCGAGGCTGCCGGATCCACCTACCATTCCCTGTTCACCGCGGCGTTCACGGCAGTCGGGGTGACGCCGCGGATTGCCCATGAGGCCGTGGAATGGGAAACCCAGATCGCCTTCGTTGGTGCGGGGCTGGGCGTGGGCCTGCTGCCGCGACTCGCCCCCCTGCATAGTGCCGAAAACGTGGTTCGACTGCGCATCACTGGCAAGGGGAAGCCATCGCGGCGCATTGTCGCTGCGGTGCGCAGTGGCAGCATTGCATCGCCCCTGATCAAGGAGTCGCTCGGCATCCTGCGGGTCAGCGCCAATCGTATCCTCACCGCCCGGCCCGAAGACGATCTCTAAAATCGGATGGCCGCGATTCCTTGCCGAAGGGCACGCGGCATCGACGCCGGCCGGGGCCTCGTCCAGGAAGGGCCGTCTCAGCATCGGGGGCGCCGCGTGACCGTTTCCGCTCCGCGGCTGTGGCATGTTCAGCTAAACACCCATGTTTTCCGGCCGCGATGGAGCATCGATAACGTCGCTTGGCTTGGTTCGGCCCCGCGGATCACTGTAGGCGTAGGAACCCGGCCGGCTGGCGCCACCGTCGTCTTGGCAGTTGCACTTGGCGTCGATTTGTAGCCGGACCGTGACGGGTTCGGAACCTTCGAAGTTGACGATTATCGGATCGGCGCCGGCGCCTGAGATGCGAAGCACGTTTTCCTTCGGCAGGGATTGATTCATTGTGGATTCCTTCTTTGGGCGCCGTTTGGCGAGCTTTGGGGCATTAGTTAGGTCCTCGAAAATCATCGCAGTGAGGCTCTGGCCGTATTTTCGAACGCATGATCCTCCAGGAACGGCATTCCGTCCAGGTCGATCAGCGGGTTGTTGTCCTGGGTAGCGACCAGCTCGCGGGCCTCGGCCTCAGTATCAACGCTCGGCATGGAGCCGGGCAGCGGCCGCCGGGCGGATTCGCGCAGGAAGTAGATGCCGATCGCACCGATGATGGAAGTGCCCATGAGGTAGTAGGCCGGGGCCATGTCATTGTGCGTAGCCTCGATCAGGCCTTGGACGATGAATGGCGTTGTGCCGCCGAAAAGCGCCATGGAGAAGTTGTAGGCAATGCCCATGCTGCTATAGCGGCCCGACGTCGGGAACTGCGCGGGAAGCGCCGAGGCGAGGTTTGCGACATAGAACGTCACGGGGAAGGCGACAAGGGCAAGGCCAGCGAGCGTGGACCAGACATTACCGACGCCGATCAGCAGGAATGCCGGGATAGCGAACACGATGGTGCTTCCGGCACCGATCCAGAGGACGGGGCGGCGGCCGATGCGGTCGGACAGTTTCCCGGTCAGCGGAATGCAGGCTGCCATTATCACCATCACGGGAATGGTTAGCAGCGTGCCGTGGATGGGGTCGTAGCCTTTGGATTCGGTCAGGTATGTCGGCATGTAGGACGTCAGGACATAACCTACTGTGTTGGCAGCGGCGGCGAGGATCATGGCGAGGATGATTTGACGCCAGTAAGCCTTGATGATGGCCAGGGGACCGTTGACCACCGTTTTGTCGGCTGCTGTAGCATCTGCAGATTGTGCTTGCCGGGCGTCGAGGGTTGCCTGGAACTGGGGGGATTCCTCGATCTTGTTCCGGAAGTAGACGGCGATCGCACCGAGCGGCCCGGCGATCAGGAAGGGCAGCCTCCAGCCCCATTCCTCCATGGCCGCTTGGCCCAGAGACAGTTGCAGCACGGACACGATCGCAGCTCCCAACGCGAAGCCGAGATACGAGCCCATGTCCAGGAAGCTCGCGAAGAAGCCGCGCCGCTTATCGGGGGCGTATTCGCAGACGAAGGTAGTGGCGCCTGCGTACTCGCCGCCGGTGGAAAAGCCCTGGACGAGTTTCAGGATCACCAACAGGGCGGCTGCCCATACGCCGATCTGAGCGTATCCGGGAAGGAGTCCGACGGCGAAGGTACTTGCCGCCATCAGCAGGAGCGTCGCCGCCAGCACCTTCTGGCGGCCAATCTTGTCGCCGAGCCAACCGAAGATGACACCGCCCAGCGGGCGGGCGATGAATGTTGCGGCGAAGGTGCCGAGCAGGAATAAGGTTTGGACGGACCTGTCAGCTTCCGGGAGGAAGACGGGGCCCATGGTGGTTATCAGGTAGCCGAACACGCCGACGTCGTACCATTCCATGGTGTTGCCGACGATCGTACCGCCGAGTGCCTTCTTGAGCATCGGCTGGTTGACGACGTTGACGTCGGACACCTCTAGCCGCCTGTGTCTAAGGAGCTTCGGTTTCTGGGTCATAACGGTTCCTTTTGCTCAATGTTGCAATTGGCTCATATGTGGCCGTCGGCCGGCACCTTGTGACAGGTTCGGTTCGCCCGGCGGATAGGCGTAGTGCTTCCCTCGCAGGCCTTGGGCATGAAGCACCTCTCCCTTCATTTGGGAAGGGACTCGCAAATA
Organism: Arthrobacter sp. FW306-1B-F12A; assembly: GCF_058781865.1. NCBI lineage: Bacteria > Bacillati > Actinomycetota > Actinomycetes > Micrococcales > Micrococcaceae > Arthrobacter > Arthrobacter sp. FW306-1B-F12A. The sequence continues at coordinate 20,803 of NZ_JBYSXD010000017.1, read as the reverse complement.
CCGGTAGGCGCCAATTCCTAGTCGTTCCGCATGGAACAACAGAATTCGCCATAAGCAACAGAGTGCGTTAGATCACAGTGATTGTCAAGGATGTTGCGCAAATATGTTGCTTATCGTGATTCTTGTTGCGTATAGTCCTTCGGCTGCGGCCGATGGTCCTTGGGAACAACGAACCTACTTGAGCCAGGCGGCGACCTTGTCCGAGTTCGCGTCGATCCATTTCTGCGCGGCGGAATCCGGGCTCATGTTGTCCTTGGCGATGTACCCGGCAACCGTGTCCTGGTCCTGGTTCGTCCACGTGAATCTTTTGACGAGGGAATACGCGGGGCTGCCGGAGTTGGCGAACTTGGTGGAGACGACCTTGTTGAGCTCGTACTTGGGGTAATCGCACGCGACCTTGGCCGCGTCGGCGTCGCAGCCGGGCGTGTGGGCCGGGAGGTTGACTTTGACGAGCGGGACCTCTGCGATGAACCACTGGGGCTCGTAGAAGTAGCCGATCAGCGGGGTCTTGTTCTGCTCCGCTTGCCGGAAGGCCTGGATGAGCGCCGGTTCACTGCCCGCGTACACAACCTTGAAGTTGAGGCCGAGGTTCTTCACGAGGGCTGCGTCGTTGGTGACAAAGGAGGGGTCACCGTCGAGGAGTTGGCCCTGTCCTCCGGACTCGGAGGTCTTGAACAAGTCAGCGTACTTGTTGAGGTTCTTGGAGTCCGTGATGTCCGGGTACTGCTTGGCCATCCACGGCGGCACGTACCAGCCGATTACGCCGGTGTTACCGGTCGGCCCGGCGTCGACCGCAGTCTTTTGCTGCTTGATGTACTTGTCCGCGAGCTCGGGGTGGCCCCAGTTCTCAAGGACGGTGTCCACCTCGCCGCTGCCGAAGCCCTGCCATGACACCTCTTCCTTGAGGGTCTTGTAATTTACGGTGCAGCCGAGCTTTTCCCTGGCAACGGTCCCTACGACGTAGGCGTCCGCCTCGTACCCGACCCAAGGGTTTACGGCGACGTTGAATGCTCCGCATCCACTCTTTCCGCTTGGCGGGGTTGCGCTAGGGATATCCCCGGAGCAGGCCGTGAGCGCGAGGACCGCGGTGAGGACAATTGCGGCAGACGTTCCCTTCCCCATCTTTGGGCCACGCTCCGTCAGTGATTTCTTCACGGCTCTTTCCTCTATCGGGTGCTGCCGAAGCGGGCAGTGGCGTGTTGGGTGATCCGGTCGAGCATGACTCCGAGCGCGGTGATGGCGATGCCGGCGGCAAGACCCTTTCCGAAGAGCTGGCTCTGGGAGAATCCGGCGACTACGAGATAGCCGAGTCCTCCGCCGCCGACGAGTCCGCCGACGACGACCATGGACAGGACGTAAAGCAAGCCCTGGTTGGCGGCGAGGACTACTGCCGCGCGGGCCATGGGGAGCTGGACCTTCGCGATCATCTGCCACGACGTTGTTCCGAGTGATTCCGCGGCCTCCACGGCAACCGGCGAGACACCTCGGACCCCGTCGGCAACCAGTTTCGTCGCGATGGGCACACCGTAAGCGAACGCGGCGGCGATCGCCGTGAATCGTGTGGGACCGAAGAGGGCGAGGGCCGGTACCAGGTACACGAAGGACGGGATGGTCTGGAAGGCGTCGAGCACGGGTCGGATAACCGAGTCGGCGGGCTTGCTCCGACCCATCCAGACGCCCAGGCAGACAGCGACGATGATCACAACGAACGCGGCTACTAGCGTGGTCGCGAGCGTCTTCATGCTCTCATTCCACAGCCCGCTTCCGAGGATCACGGCTTCGCACACGATCGTGACTGTGGCGGCCCGCCGGCCGGCGAGCACGAACGCGATTCCGAGCAGCGCGAGCGCCATGGCCCACCACGGCGACTGCGCGAGCACCGACTGGAGTGGGTCGACGAGAAGTGCGGTAACGGTGTCCTTGAGCCATTCCGTGAAGCCTGAGAACGTGCCGACCGTCCAGTCGGTCGCGGCTGAGACGGCCTTCGCCAGTGGGGTGCCGAGGTCGGGCGAAGCCGGGAACTTCGAGAGTGCAAGATAGATGTGCGAGAGATAGATGGCCACGGCGGCGACGACAGCGCTGGCGATGATAGTGGTCCGACGCATCTGCCGGCCCCCGAATGTGCCGGTCTGTCCCACTCCGGACCCGCGCTGCATGCGGGCTTCGATGCCTGAACGTTCGGAGGCCCTCGTCGTGGTGCGGTCGAGCATGATCGCCATGAGCACGATGGCAAGGCCGGAGACGAACGCCGAGCCGACGTCGAGCGACTGGAGCGCCTGGAGCACCGGAGTGCCCAGTCCCGGGCCATTGATGAGCGCGGCTATGGTGGCCATCGAGAGCGCCGCCATTGTGCACTGGTTGATGCCGACCACGATAGTGCGCCGGGCCATGGGAAGTTGCACCTTCACGAGGGCCTGCCAGGGGGTGCTGCCCATGGACGCGACGGCCTCGAGCGTGGCCGGTGAGACCCCTCGGATGCCGTGCTCGGTGATGCGCACCAGCGGGGGCAGCGAGTAGATGATGGTCGTGACAATCGCGGCCGCCGGGCCGATGCCGAAGACGAGTGCGAGCGGTGCCAGGTAGGCGAACGACGGCAGGGTCTGCATGAGGTCGAGCAAGGGTGAGACCGCGGCCGAGACTCGGCGGCTTCGGGCCATGACAATGCCTAGCGGGAGTCCCGCGACTGTGCAGATGCCGACTGCGAAAAACGTGACGATGAGCGTGTCGATGCTTTGTGCCCAGTAGCCGAAGAACCCGAAGAGCAACACGCACACGCCGACGAGGAGCATCGAGCGCACGCCGGCGAACGCCAAGGCCAGCCAGGCGAGGAGCGCGACGACGCCGAGCCAGCCGATCTCCGGCACCGGGCGTCCGTCCGAGGCCTGGCTGAAGATGCCTTGGAGAAAGGTAACGAGCCCATTGATTCCGTCCGTGACCGGCTGGACGATGTGCTGGAACACGAAGGAGTTGGTGCGGGCGCTGTCAAAGGCGTCGCGGACGCTGTTCAGCCAGAGTTGGAAGTCCGTCTTGTCTGCGCCGCCCAACTCGAGGGTGTCCACGCCCTTGAGCGTGGCCCAGAGTCCGAGCCAGACGACACCAATGCCCACGAGCGAGACCGGGCGCCAATGACGTCGGCAGAATCCCAGGACAGCAGGACCTCCGGACGGGGTGGCAGGGGTTCGTCCTCCAGGTGAGTTGGAACGCGCGCCCCCGGACCGTCGTCGACGGTTGGCCCGCACTGTGGCGATGCTCACCCGGCACCGCCTTGGTGGGAAGTCGGGGATGGCTCTTCGGCGACGACGACGCGGAGGATATCCTCGTCGTCGACGATGCCGAGGAATTCCTCGCCGTCGAAAACCCTAACGGGGAGCTCCGAGTGGAGGACCTGCCGCGCGGCTTCGCGCACGATGCGGTCGGCCTGCATCACCGGCCCGTCGAGGGCCTCGCGTTCGCGCGGGGGCCGCACCACATAGCGCAGCGTGAGCACATGGGAGCGGGGGACATCCGAGATGAAGTCGCGCACGTAGTCGTCAGCGGGGTTGGCTACGATGTCGGCCGGGGTTCCGATCTGGACGACCTCGCCATCGCGCATGATGAGGATGCGGTCACCGAGCTTGAGGGCCTCCTGGAGGTCGTGGGTGATGAAGACCATCGTCTTCCCCACCTCCTCGTGCAGGCGGCGGACCTCGTTCTGCATGTCGCGGCGGATGAGCGGGTCAAGGGCGGAAAACGGCTCGTCGAAGAGCAGGACCTGCGGGTCCACGGCGAGTGCCCGGGCAAGGCCGACGCGCTGCTGCATGCCGCCGGAGAGCTGGTCGGGGAACGAATTCTCGTACCCGGTCAGGCCGACGAGGTCGACCATGTCCTGGGCTCGGGCGCGGCGCTGGGACTTGCCCTCCCCGCGGACTTCGAGGCCGTAGGCGACGTTGTCGATCACCTTGCGGTGCGGGAGCAGGCCGAACTGCTGGAACACCATCGCCATGTGGTTCCGGCGCATAGCCCGGAGGCGGGCCTTGCTCGCGCGGATAACGTCTTCGCCGCCGATCGTGACGCTTCCCGCCGTCGGCTCGATCAGTCGGGTGAGCAGGCGTACGAGAGTCGATTTGCCGGAGCCGGAGAGTCCCATGACCACGAAGACCTCCCCAGGGGCCACCGCGAACGAGACGTTCCTGACGGCCGCGACACAGCCGGTCTTGCTTTGGAGCTCCTTGCGCGAGAGGTGCTCGGCTGGGGTGCCGATGATCTCGTCAGACTTCTGGCCGAAGATCTTCCATAGTCCATCGACCTTGAGCGCGGACTCAGTCGCGTTGGAGCCGAGGGTCTCTTCTATCGCAGTGTGCGTGCTCATGCTCTTCTGCTCTTTCCGCCATCACTACCCCCTTTATTGATGATGCATCCGCAGTGCTTGGCTGTCACGAAAAGTCGGAGACGCTATTTCGTCCTCCTGGTCCCCTGACCCTTTACTGATGACCCGGCGCCCCAGTGCCCGGGGTCATCGGTGCGTGTAGCCCATTTGCACGCTGATCCGGATTCCGGCCTGACGAAGTGCGTCAATAAGTCCAGGGATCTTCTGCGGGTCAAAGCGGAACGCGGGTCCGGAGATGCTGACGGCTCCGATGACGGTTCCCAAGTGGTTGTAGATCGGAACCGCAATCGCGTTCAGGCCGATTTCCAGTTCCTCGCGTGTCTCCGCATACCCGTCGTGGGCCACATCGATCAGCTGCTTCTCGAGGTCTTCCCGATTGGTGATAGTGCGGGGAGTCCTGGCATGAAACCCGGCTTCCGTCAGGATGCGGTCCCGTTCGTCGGCGGACAGTGCAGCCAATAAAACCTTCCCGCTCGAGGTGGCATGGAGCGGCGTCAAGCCGCCCACCCAGTCATAGGTGGCCAACGACGACGGTCCCATGGCCTGATCCACGTTGACGGCATAGTTCGAGCGCAGGACAGCGAGGTTCACCGTCTCCTTGAACTCCTCCGCAAGACTCTCCAACACTGGCCGGGCCTCGCGGACCAAGCTGAGCCGGCCGGGAATCGAGCTGGCAAGCCGCAGGATGCCAAAGCCCAGCTGGTACTTTCCCCGGTCGCTGTTCTGGTGGACCATCTCCCTGTTCACTAACGAGCCCAGCAGTCGAGAGACCGAGGATTTGTGGATGCCGATTTCCTCGGCGATTTCGCTCACGCCGGCGTGTCCGTCACGGGAAAGGATTTCGAGGATCTGGAGGGCGCGGTCAACGGATTGCACGCCACCGGGCTGCCCGTTTCCGCCTTTTTCGGAGTCAAAGTCAATCGTGGCCATGAGCCATACCTACGTCTTTCTGCGGCGAAACAAGAGGCTGGAACTTCCCCCTTGTTTCTCTAAATCCTAGACCGGAACCACAGAGGCATTGAACGGGTGGCTTCCCGCCGATCCGGCGGTCAGGGTTTGGGTCCACGGGAGCGGCAGTGCGGGAACCGGGTCCCCTGCCCGCGCGCCGCTGGGAGGCGCCGCCGCCTAGCGCGGCTGTGGCGTTGCGAAAGTGGTCCGTTCCGGAGCGGCCGGTTCCGCCTGTGGTGATGACGACGTCGGGCCGCTCCACCGGGCGGCTGCCCGTATCGCTGAGGGCGGCGAGCCACTCGTGATAGGAGTCCCCGATTCTTCGCTGTCCCGCCGGGACGCCTCCCAGCATTGCCAGCACCGTGCCCAGTTGCGGGCCGAAGGCGTCCCTGACCTGACCCGGCCCGGGCAGCCCGGAGGAGGTCAGAGTGGGCACGCCCGCCATGTCATCGCTTGTCCGGCCACTTTCACGGCGTAATACGGCGTCGGTACCGGCAGGCACCACTCCGCCGGTGGCTATGGGGCTGGCACGGTGCAGTGCCAGCGGTTGGCCCGGTTTCACCAAGGTCCAGGGTCCGCTGCCGCTGACGGCCCAGCCGTCCATGGCCGAGGACGCGTAGTGCGGTAGGTCTTGGCTCGTTGTGACGGCCCGGGCAAGCGTGCGTCCGATGCTTTCCGCCAGGGGCACGGGCAGCGCCCGGATGGGGGCGGCACATTCGAATGCCAATCGGCGGGCCTCAGACCAGCTCGTCGCGGACTTCCCGACGGCCGGTCGACCCGAAGGCCAACGCTGTTCACCGCCGCGATCGATTAAATCGTGAGCAGGCAAGCCTTGCCCCTTATCTGAAGGCTTTCCGAATGGGATGCTGCTCCCCGGGAACGGCGTTAAGGCACCTTCTTGGCCCTTAACGCCGTCCCTTCGGGGAGCAAACGAGCCAGACCAGGCCCGGCCCGTAAAACGCGGCGCCTAGGCCTTGACGTAACCGTTGGGGTTCAGCACGTACTTCGTGGCGGCTCCCGCATCGAACTCGGCGTACCCGCGGGGTGCGTCCTCCAACGCGATGGCCTTGGCGTTGACGGCTTTGGCGATCTGGACTTTGTCGTGCAGGATCGCCATCATCAGTTGCCGGTTGTACTTCATCACGGGGCACTGGCCTGTGGTGAAGGACAGGGATTTGGCCCATCCCGTGCCGAGGGAGAGTGAGAGGGAACCATGCTGGGCGGCGTCGTCGATTCCACCTGGATCGCCGGTGACGTACAGGCCAGGGATGCCCAGGGCCCCTCCGGCGGCCGTGATGTCCATGAGGGAATTCAGCACCGTGGCCGGCGCTTCGTGTGAGGCGTCCTTGCCGTGTCCGCGGGCTTCGAATCCGACGGCGTCCACGCCGCAGTCCACTTCGGGCACGCCGAGGATCTGCTCGATTTGGTCCTTGGGGTCGCCCTTGGAGACATTGACGGTTTCGCAACCGAATGACCTGGCCTGGACGAGGCGGTTTTCGTTGATGTCACCCACAATGACGACTGCTGCGCCGAGCAGTTGCGCTCCGGCGGCCGCCGCCAGGCCGACCGGGCCTGCGCCTGCGATGTAGACGGTAGAGCCGACCCCGACCCCGGCCGTGACTGCTCCGTGGAAGCCGGTGGGGAAAATGTCCGAGAGCATGGTCAAGTCCATGATCTTCTCCAAGGCCTGGTCCCGGTCCGGGAACCTCAGCAAGTTCCAGTCCGCATAAGGCACCAGAACATAATCGGCCTGGCCTCCGACCCATCCGCCCATGTCGACGTAGCCGTAGGCGCTGCCTGGCCGGTCCGGGTTGACGTTCAGGCAGATGCCGGTCTTGCGTTCCTTGCAGTTCCGGCAGCGGCCACAGGAGATGTTGAAAGGCACCGATACGATGTCGCCGACCTTGATGAATTCCACATCCGGGCCAACTTCCACCACTTCGCCGGTGATCTCATGACCGAGGACCAGGTCCCGCGGTGCGGTGGTGCGGCCGCGCACCATGTGCTGGTCGGAGCCGCAGATGTTTGTGGTCACGGTGCGCAGGACCGCTCCGTGGGGCACCTTCCGCCCGACATTGGCGGGGTTGACGCCGGGGCCGTCCTTGAGCTCGAACGTCGGGTAGTCGGTGTCAATGATCTCGACTACGCCAGGTTCCTTGTATGCGACTGCTCTGTTTCCTGACATGGACACTCCTAAGGGCCATTTCATGGTGTTTTGATTCAGTGGTCGGACATTCGCTAAAACAGTTGCCAACGGCTTGCCCGTTGCCCGTAAGCGGTGCTCCGGCGCTTACCTCCCCAGGCATTCAGGCAACCGAAGCACCGCTTACGGGAAACGCGATTCCCCAAGACCGGTTCAGGGGATGAGAGAGGCAACCATGCTGATATGGCGATCTTAGATTAAAGATATATCAGAAATATGTTACGTGAGCCGAACGGGTCATGTCCAGAGGTTTTCAGCGGCCGAGTATGAGGCTCAGTGCTTCTGCGCGGGCGGCCGGCAGCCGGATCTCGCCCCGCACCGCGGAGGTGATGGTCTTTGACCCTGGTTTTCTGACGCCCCGCATGGACATGCACAGGTGTTCACACTCGACGACGACGATCGCACCGAGGGGTCGAAGCGAAGTGACCAGGGCATCAACCACCTGCGTCGTGAGCCGCTCCTGAACTTGGGGCCTTCGAGCGAAGGTGTCCACCAGTCGGGCGAGCTTGCTCAGCCCCGTGACGAATCCATCCGGGGAGGGGATGTATCCGACGTGGGCTACGCCGTGGAACGGGACCAGGTGATGCTCGCAGGTCGAGTAAAAGGGTATGTCCTTGACGATGACGAGTTCTTCATGGCCAAGGTCAAACGTCTTGTCCAGCACGGCGAGGGGGTCTTCGTGGAGGCCGCCGTACATTTCCGCCGCTGCGCGGGCGACGCGCGCGGGGGTCTCAACCAGGCCGGGCCTGTCCGGGTCTTCGCCTACGGCCAGGAGGAATTCCCGGACGGCCCGTTCCACCCGCGGACGGTCAACCCCTGGGGAGGACACCGCAACCGCGCCCCGGCTGTCACCCATGGCTGCCTGCGCCTGCCGGCTCGAGGCGGACAATGACTGACTTTGACGTCGGGGTTCCGCTGATGTCGGCTACCGAGTCCAGCGGTACGAGGACGTTGGTCTCCGGGTAGTAGGCGGCTGCGCAGCCCTTTGGCGTCGAATAGGAAACGATGCGGAAATTCTCCGCCCGTCGCTCGGTACCCCGGAATTCGGATACCAGGTGAACCATGTCGCCGTCCTCGAAACCAAGTTCGGACACATCGGATTCGTTCACGAGGACCACCCGGCGGCCGCCGTGAATGCCGCGGTAGCGGTCGTCCTTGCCGTAGATGGTGGTGTTGTACTGGTCGTGGGAGCGCAGCGTCTGGAGGATGAGGCGGCCCTCCGGGACGCGGAGGTACTCCAAGTGGTTCGCCGTAAAGTGGGCCTTGCCGGAAGCGGTGTCGAATTCCCGGGCATCCCGGGGCCGGTGGGGGAGAACGAAGCCTCCCGGGTTCTGGACCTTCTCCTCAAAATTTTCGAAGCCGTCGAGTACCGCTTCGATGTGTTTCCTGATCAGTGAATAGTCGTCCCTGAGCGCGAGCCAGGCGGCCTTCGGGGTGTTCGGCAGGGGGTGGCCGTCGCTGTCCGTGAAGAGCCGGTGGGCCAGGTTGCAGACGATCGCCACTTCGGACATCAAGTGCTCACTTGCGGGCTTGAGGCGTCCACGGGACGCGTGGACGGCACTCATGGAATCCTCCACCGTTACCCTTTGATCACCTGTCCGCTGCGTGTCCCTCTCGGTGCGTCCGAGCGTGGGAAGGATCAGGGCGCGCCGCCCCGTTGCCAGGTGGGAATGGTTCAATTTAGTGGAGATCTGGACCGTAAGGCGAGTGCTGGCCAGCGATTGCTCCGTGGTCTCAGAGTCGGGGGCCGCCCGCACAAAGTTGCCGCCCATCCCGATGAAAACCCGGACCTTGCCGTCCCGCATCGCCCTGATGGCTGCGACGGTATCGTAGCCGTGGGCCCGGGGGGAGAGGAATTGGAACTCTTGGTCCAGCCTGTCGTGGAACTTCTCCGGCATTTGCTCGAAAATGCCCATGGTGCGGTCGCCCTGGACATTGGAATGCCCGCGGACGGGGCAGACTCCGGCCCCGGGCTTGCCGATGTTGCCCTGAAGAAGGAGGACATTGACGACGTCGCGGAGCGTAGGCACGGAATGCTTGTGCTGTGTGAGGCCCATGGCCCAGCAGACAATGGTTGCTTTCGAAGCCAGGAGACGCTCACCGGTGGCCTCGATCTGTTCCATCGTCAGCCCGGTCGCTTCGAGGATGTCCTCCCATGCCACGTCTTCCAGTTGCTTCACATAGGCATCGAGGCCGACGGTGTGTTTGCTGATGAAGTCATGGTCGAACACCGTGCGCAGGCCCGGGCTGGTCCTTCCGGCACTTTCGGCCTCCAGCAGGTATTTGCCCAGTCCCTGGAAGAGCGCCTGATCGCCTCCGGCCCTGATCTGCAGGAAGTCGTCGGTCAGCTCGGTGCCAACCATCATGCCAACCACGTTCTGCGGGTTTTCGAATTTGAGCAGTCCGGCTTCGGGAAGTGGATTCACGGACACGATAACCGCACCGTTTTTCTTGGCCTTCTCCAGCGAGCTGAGCATGCGCGGGTGGTTCGTGCCTGGATTTTGGCCGGCAACGAAGATCAGCGACGCTGTTTCCACGTCTTTGAGGCTGACGGAGCCCTTGCCGATGCCGATGGTCTCGACGAGGGCCGAACCGGAGGATTCGTGGCACATGTTGGAACAGTCCGGAAGGTTGTTGGTCCCGACGCCGCGCACGAGGAGCTGGTAGGCGAAAGCCGCCTCGTTTGACGTGCGGCCGGAGGTGTAAAACACCGCCTGGTCCGGGCTGTCCATGTCCCTGATCTCCTGTGCGATCAGCTCCAGGGCATCATCCCACTCGACGGGCCTGTAGTGCGTCGCGCCCTCGTCCAGGAGCATCGGATGCGTCAGACGCCCCTGCTGTCCCAGCCAGTAGTCGTCCCGTGTCTTCAGTTCAGCTATGGAATGCGAGGCGAAGAACTCCGGTGTGACCCGGCGGCGTGTGGCTTCTTCCGCGACGGCCTTCGCGCCGTTCTCACAGAACTCGGCCGTATGCCGTTTGTCGTGCTCCGGCCAGGCGCAGCCCATGCAGTCGAACCCGTCTACTTGGTTGACCGCCAGCAATGTTTGGACGCTGCGCAGTGGGCCCATCTGCTCGAGGGAGATCTTCAGCGCATTGGTGACGGCCGGGAGGCCCACGGCCTTCGACTTGGGTTTGGTGACAGTCAGCTTTGACTCGTCGATATTTTCACGGGGGGCTTTTGAGTCCATGGGCTTTTCCTTCAGATCTTGGCCGGATAGAGAGGTCTGGCGGTGAGGAGGAGGAAGTCCGTGACATTCTTATCCCGCGCATATTGATATATCAGTTGTAGGGATACTATGTTCACGGGGCCGGTGAGTCAAGGGCGCCGTCACCGAACAGGAAGGATCAGACGTGGAGAGCAGCGGCAAGTTATCGGTCATGGGGGAGTCGGAAGTGCCTGCGAGGCAGGATGACGAGTCCTATGCCGAGTATGCGTACCGGGTGCTGTGTGATGAGCTGATCGTCCTTGATATCAAGCCCGGGGAGCCCTTGAATGATGACCAGATCTCGCGTCGGCTCGGTGTGGGAAGAACGCCTATCCGGGAAGCCATGAAGAGGCTGGAAAGCGACCACCTGGTGGTGGCCTATCCACGCAGGGGAACCTTTGCCGCGGGCGTGGATATTACGGACCTTGCCGAAATCTCCGAGATTCGTCAACTCTTGGAGCCTGCGGCATCTGCACGTGCCGCTCGCATGGCATCGGACCGGACGCGGCAGGAGCTAAGGGAGCTTGCCCGGGAGGTTCGGCAGCTCTTGGCCGACCACCTGGCACAGCGGGACCTCATGCGCTTGGACATGCGAGTGCACCGCAGCATCTACCGGGCGACTGGCAGCCGGCATCTGGAGGATGTCCTGATTCGCTGTGACAACCTGGCGACCCGTATCTGGAGTCTCGTACTGGAGAAGCTCCCGCCGGTTTCCGAACACATTGCCCAGCACGTGGAGCTGCTTGAATACATTGCGGATGGCGAGGTAGAAGCGGCTGCAGACCTGACCGCCAAGCACGTTACCGACTTCGAGAACCTGATCCGGGCGGTCCTCTAGCAAGATTGAGCGTCCCGGATGCCCGGCGCCGTTCCCTTCGGCGGCCGGGCATGGTTTTGCCCTTTGTGTCAGCCGACAGGTCCAGGGATCAAAGAGCGCGACTGTTCACGGGCGGCCTCGGCGGTGTGCAGAAGCAACAGTGCGGTGGTCACCGTTCCGACGCCGCCGGGAACGGGCGTCAGTGCTGCCGCGACGCCAAGCACGCTGGCTTCGTCCACGTCCCCGACGAGGGATCCGTCGGCAAGGACGTTCGTGCCGACGTCGATCACTATCGACCGGGAGGAAACATGGGCGCCCGTGAGCAGGCCGGTCCGCCCGGCTGCGACGACAACGATGTCGGCAGTCTCCGTGTATCTCTCGAGCGGACCCGACTTGGAATGGCAGACGGTGATGGCGGCGTCGCGTTCCAGGAGGAGCAGCGAAAGCGGTTTGCCGACGACGGCGGAACGGCCGATGACGACGACGTTCCGGCCCGCCACCGGGATGCCGTAGTGGTCGAGGATCTCGACGACGGCCCGGGCGGTAGCAGGTGCGAAGGCGGGTTGCCCCACGGCCAGCCGGCCGAGGCTGAGCGGGTTCGCGCCGTCGATGTCCTTCTCTGGTGCGATGTGGCTGACCAGGGCATCCGTCCCGACCCCGGCGGGCAGGGGCGTCTGCAGGATGATTCCGTTGACGGACGGATCCGCGCTGAGGTCTTTCAGGACGCTGGCCAGGACGTGCTCTGTGGCGCCAGGGCCAAGGTCGACAATCCGGCAGCCGATGCCCGCGCGGTCGGCTGCACGTTCAATGGAGCGGACGTACCAATGCGTGGACTCGTCGTCGGTTGCCACCACCACCGCGAGGACCGGGCGCGCTCCTTCGTTTTCGAGCTTCATTGCCTCATCCCGGGCTCTCAGCTGGATGACTGCTGCGAGCGGCTTGCCGGAAAGGAGGGTGGCGCTCAACCGAGGATCCTTTCGCGTACGCGCTTCACGAGCGCGTCTGCTGCCAAGACGACCTTCTCTTCGATCCCGTCGGTCTGCTGGGCAAGCTGGGAACGGGTAACACCGTCCTTGATGGCCACAATGTTGATGTCGATATTCACCCGCGCCGTGCTGGCAGCTGCGCGGGCGGCATCCGCGGCGGCTGCGACGTCGCTGATCACGTTGGCATTTGCGACGTCGAACAGTTCCGTGGCCAGTTCGACGACGGCTCCTGAGACCTTGACCAGTTGTGCCGGGGTCTGCGCTGCGTGAATGAGGGCAGCTTGGATGGCGGCCGACCGCGCTTCGTTGGAGGCCTCCGTCCCTGAGGGCAGCTTGTAGGAATCGATGACCCCTTGGAAGGCTAGTTCGTCGGCTTCCGCAAGTCGCAGGGCTTCGTCTACAAGTTCGTCCGCGGCCGCGATGATCCTTGAGACCAATGCGGCGTGTTGCTCGTATTTGGCGCCCGTGGTGTACCTGGCGACCATTGCAACGAGGGCGGCACCTTGGGCGGCGTGAAGCGCAGCGGCCGCGCCTCCGCCGGGGGTCGGCTCACGTGAAGCAAGCCTGGTGAGGTAATTGTTGATTGTTTCTGAACTGATCATGGGTCTTCCTGTTGTGTGTCTTCCTAGGCAGGGGCGGCAGAAGAGTCGGAAAGACGGCGGCCCGGACTCTGGTTGCGAGGATGAGTCCGGGCCGCGTGCCTTTGGATGCCGGGCCGGTCTTAGCCTCGGAGCCTGGTCATCGTGGGGTCGTACAGCGGATCGGCCGTGACCGTTGCCTGGATGCGCCGTCCGAAGTACTCGATCTCGACGGAGTCACCCAAGGAGACGCCGGAAGGGAGGTATGCGTAGGCGATCGGCTTGGCAACGGTGTAACCATAGGCGGCGCTGGTGATGTAACCGACCGCCTGGTCCTTATAGAAGACCGGTTCCTTGCCCAGGACGACGCTGCGTCCGTCGTCGACGGTCAGGCAGCGCAAGCGGCGGGCGGAGTTTTCCTCGGTTCGCCCTTCCAGAGCGGCTTTGCCGACGAAGCTGTCCTTGGCCATCTTCACGGCGAATCCGAGGCCTGCTTCGAGGGGGTCGTGCTCAGTGGTCATGTCGGTGCCCCATGAGCGGTAGCCCTTTTCAAGCCGGAGCGAGCTGAAGGCGGCCCGGCCCGCCGCGATGACACCGAAGGGCTGCCCTGCCTTCCACAGTGCGTCCCAGAGGCGCTGGCCGTTGTCCGCGCTGGTGTAAAGCTCCCAGCCGAGCTCGCCGACGTATGAAAGGCGCATGGCGGTGACGTTGACTCCGCCGATGACGACATTCTTGGCCCGGAAGTAACGGAGACCGTCGTTGGAGAAATCGTCGCTGCTGACGGTGCTGATGAGGTCCCGGGCGAGGGGGCCCCAGAGACCGATGCAGCAAGTGCCGCCCGTCGTGTCACGTACCTGGACCCAGTCGCTGGCGGAGCCGCTTTCGGTCTGGTGGCGCGCGGCCCGGTCAAAGTAGGCGGTGTCGATGTTTCCGTTGGCCCCGAGCTGGAACCTGTCTTCGCTCAGGCGGGCCACCGTGATGTCGCTTCGGATACCGCCTGCGTGGTCCAGCAGGAGGGTGTAGGTCACTGCACCTGGCTTTTTGTCCAGGTCCGCGGTGGTGAGCTCTTGGAGCAGCTTGAGTGCTCCGGGGCCGGAGACCTCGAGGCGCTTGAGCGGTGTCATGTCGTACATGGCCACCGCGGTGCGGGTCTTCCACGCTTCGGCGGCGGCGATGGGCGAGCTGAACATTCCGGACCAGGCATCGCGGGCCGGGGGCTGCCATTCGGCCGGCATTTCCTTCAGCAGTTCGGCGTTGGCCTCGAACCAGTAGGGGCGTTCCCAGCCGCCGGATTCGAGGAAGAATCCTCCCAGTTGCTTGTGGCGGGCGTGGAACGGGCTGACGCGGAGGTTGCGGGGGGAGAGCTTGGGCTGGAGCGGGTGCAGGACGTCGTAGATTTCCACGAAGTTCTGCTGGGACGTTTCGCTGACGTATTCGGGGGTGAGCTGGACGTCTTCGAAGCGGTGGATGTCGCATTCGCCCAGGTCGATCTGGGACTTGCCCGTGGTCAGCAGTTCGGCAACAGCGCGGGCAACGCCGGCCGAGTGGGTGACCCACACGGCTTCGGCGACGAAGAAACCATCGAGCTCCTTTGATTCGCCCACCAGCGGGCCGCCGTCGGGGGTGAAGGAGAAGATGCCATTGAAGCCATCTTCGATGTCGCTTTCCGCCAGCGCCGGAAGCAACTGCTTGGTCGCCTCCCAGGCCGGGAGGAAGTCCTCGAGGGTGAAGTCAAGGCGGGAAGGCATGTTGTGTTCGCTGATGCTGTCCGGCGCGTAGCTGCCGAGTTTCTCGACGTCCACCGGCATGGGGCGGTGGGCGTAGGAGCCAATGCCATAGCGGTCGCCGTGCTCGCGGTAGTAGAGGTCCTGGTCCTGGTGGCGCAGGATGGGCAAGGAAGCGCCGTTGGGTAGTTCGTTCCGGCCCTGCTGTGCCGGTACGGGAGTTGTCGTGACATATTGGTGGGCCAAGGGCAGGAGGGGAACGGACATGCCGATCATTTCGCCGATCTTGGCGCCCCAGAAGCCTGCGCAGGAGACAACGATGTCCGCAGGGATGACACCGTCGGAGGTGCGGACTCCGGTGACCCGGCGCCCGGATTGCTCGATCCCGGTCACGGTCGTGGAGCCACGGTACTCCACCCCGGCTGCCTCAGTGCGCTTGATCAGCAATTGGACGGCGCGGGCGGCGCGGGCCAGCCCGTCGCTAGGTACATGGAGGCCTCCAAGGATGTCTTCCTCGTTGATGAGCGGGTAGAGCTCCTTGCACTCGTCGCGGGAAAGGATCTTGCCTTCGATTCCCCAGGATGCGGCGTAGCCGAGCTTGCGTTTGAGGTCGGCGAGCCGGGTCTCCGTGGTGGCGACTTCCAGGCCGCCTACCTGGTTGAAGCAACTGACGCCGTCCTCGGTCAGCGACAGGAGCTTTTCGACCGTGTACTTGGCGAAAGCTGCCATGGTCTTGGAGGCGTTGGTCTGGAAGACCAGCCCCGGGGCGTGGGACGTGGAGCCCCCGGGCATGTTCAACGGTCCCTGGTCCAGGACAGTGATGCTGTTCCAGCCGCGGGCGACCAGTTCATCTGCCAGGTTGGTGCCGACGATCCCAGCTCCGATGATGACTATGCGTGGCGTCGATGCCATGTGGTTTCTCCTGCTATTTCTCGTGGTTGGGCTACTGCTGCTGCTTGTTGTCGGGCGTCGGCTAGCGGAAGACGACGGTGCTGGTTTGGTTCAACAGCACGCGGTGTTCGCAATGCCACCGCACGGCCCGGGAGAGCGCGAGTGCTTCGGCGTCCTGCCCGACCGTGGAAAGGGCAGTCGGCCCATAGCTGTGGTCTACGCGGATGACTTCCTGTTCGATGATCGGTCCCTCATCAAGATCCGCGGTGACATAGTGTGCCGTGGCACCTACCAGCTTGACGCCGCGGTCGTACGCCTGGTGGTAAGGACGCGCGCCCTTGAAGCCTGGCAGGAATGAGTGGTGGATGTTGATCGCCCTGCCCTCCAGGGCGCGGCTCAGCTCGTCGGACAAAACCTGCATGTAGCGGGCGAGAACCACCAAATCGATGTTGTACTCGTCAACCAGTTCGAGAAGGCGCCGTTCCGCATCCGCCTTGGTGTCCGGCGTCACCGGAATGTGTACGAATGGAAGCCCGGCAGCCTCGGCCATGGCCCGGTGGGTTTCGTGATTGGAAACTACCAGCACCAGGTCCCCGCCCAGGCTGCCCCCACGCCAGCGGAAAATCAGGTCGTTCAGGCAGTGCCCGAACTTTGACACCATGACCAGGACGCGCTGCTTAGTCTCGTCATGGAATCCGAACTTCATGTCAAAACGGTCGGCGATCGCCCGGAACTCTTCCTCGAGCGCGTCCGGTGAGTACTCCGGGGATCCGGAAAACGCCGTGCGCAGGTGCAGGGTCTGGCGGAGTCCGTCGTCGAACTGCTGGTGCTCTTCGATGTTGAATCCCCGTTCGAACAGGAACGTCGTGACCGCCTGGACGATGCCGGCGCGTTCAATGCACGACAATGTGAGCACGAACCTCCGCGAACCGTCGTCTTCAGAGGCACTCGCCTGCGGAAGTGTGCTTTTTATTGGAGTGGTCTCCACGAGCGTCATGTCTCCTCCTTAAGATATATTTTCGATTCGATAACTGATATATCAGATTGGGATATAGCGTATACTGGAGTTCGAGTGAGGTCAATAGTCCGCTTGGCTGGACGCGAAAGGTCGGTACCGTGGTATTTGAAGCGCTGGCAGCGGTGGATGCCGCCGGTCCGAGATCCCTGGCGGAAGTGGCCTACGAGCGGATACGCGACAGGCTCCTGACGCTGGACATCAAGCCGGGTGACTTGGTGAACGACGACGTGCTGGCGAGGGACCTTGGCATCGGGCGCACTCCTGTGAGGGAAGCGTTGAAGCGCCTCGAGTTGGACCGTCTGGTCATTAGCTATCCACGCAGGGGAACTTTCGCCACGCGCGTAGAGGTGACCGATCTGGCGTTCATTTCGGAGATTCGCGCCCAGCTCGAACCGCTGGCGGCCGCGCGGGCGGCTCGGGTTGCAACACCGGCAGCCAGGGAGAACTTGCGCTCCGTGATGCGTGCAGTCGAGTCATTCGAGGTCGACGGCGCCTCCGTGGTGGAGACACTGCGCCTTGATGCCCGTGTGCATCAGGGGATCTATGCGGCAGCGGCAAATCCCCACCTCGAAGATGTGCTGATCCGCTACGACAACCTGGCGACACGGATCTGGTGCATGGTGCTCGATCGCCTGCCGGATCTTTCCCGCCACGTGCATGAACACCTCGACCTTCTTGGCGCCGTGATCGACGGCGACGAGGCCAGGGCTGCGGAACTGGCGCGACTTCACGTAGACGGCTTCGAAAAGGCGGTCCGTTCAGCGCTGTTTGCTGCGTAGGAAGACCGCCCTCCTCCGATGTCCAAGCTGGAGTGATCGTGGTGGGAACGCTACTTGTCCGGATGCAGTTTGGCTTGCTCCACGAGATCGCTGATCCACGGCCGTTGCCCGCGGTGCAGTACCAGGCCTTCCGGTACGCCCTGCACGGACGCTGCTGAACCGGATATGTCGATGGTGATCCGGCCCGAGCCCATAGGGGCGTTCGTGATGTGAAGTTCGCCGTAGGAATCCGGCAGCACAGGGTCCAACCAAAGCCCCCCTTGGGAAATGTGTGCGTCGTAGCGCATCAGGCTGGTCACCAGCAGGATCGGTGTGGTGGCGGCCCAGGCCTGTGGGGAACAAGCCGTGGGATAGGGTACCGGTTCGGCGAACTGGTCGCGGCCGAAGCCGCAGAACAGCTCGGGCAGCCGCCCGCCGGAGTATTCGGCCGCCTCCAGCAGTGCAGTGGCTATCCGCTGTGCCTCTTCCACAAACCCATACCGGAGCAGCCCTGCCACAATAAGCGCGTTGTCGTGGGGCCAGACCGATCCGTTGTGATAGCTGGCAGGGTTATACGCCCGCATGTCGCTGGCGAGGGTCCGTATTCCCCATCCGCTGAACATCTCCGGGGACATCAGATGCTCCACCATTTGTGGCGCCTTGTCCTCATCCACAAGGCCGAACCAGAGGCAGTGGCCCATATTGGAAGCGCAGGCATCCACCGGCCGCTTATCGCGGTCCAGCGCGACGGCGTAGTACCCCTTGTCCGGCAGCCAGAACTGTTCGTTGAACCGCCGCTTCAGCGTCGCGGCCCGGTCCCGAAGTTCGGCTGCCAAGGCGAGGTCGCCGGCGTCGTACGCCATCCAGGAGCGCGCCACGTATGCGCCGTGGACGTAAGCCTGGACCTCGCAAAGGGCGATCGGCGGTTCCGCCAGGGTTCCATCGGCGAAGTTGATGCCGTCCCAGGAGTCCTTCCATCCCTGATTGACCAACCCATGATCGTTGAGGCGCTTATACTCGACAAAACCGTCCCCATCCCGGTCCCCGTATTCGCGGATCCACTCCAAGGCGCGGTCAGCGTTGGGCAGAAGGGCGTCGATGGTCTCTCTGTCAAAACCCCAGCGGCTGACGGACCCCAGGACCACCACGAACAGTGGAGTTGCGTCGACGCTTCCGTAGTAGGCGGATTTGCCACCCAGCGCCAGGCCGGTAGAAACATCGAGCCTCACCTCGTGGAGGATCTTGCCGGGCTCCTCTTCGCTCATCGCGTCCACGACGGCGCCCTGGCGGTCAGCCAGGGTCTTCAGAGTGCCCAATGCAAGGGAAGGATCCACTGGAAGCGACATTTCCGAAGCCCAGAGCGAATCGCGACCGAACAGGGTCATGAACCAGGGCGCTCCGGCGGCGACGACCACCCGTTCAGGATGGCCAGGGTCCTCGATTCTCAGCGCTCCCAAGTCGTCGTAGCTTCGCCGCAGAGTCCGCTGGATGGAACGGTTGCCCATCTGCAGTGCCGGAATCTTCGCCACCCACTCTTGACGGCGCCGGTCACTCGGAGACATTTCGCCAGGCGCCGGATGGACAAATGGGGCCTCGGGGCGTGCGCCGTTGTCCGTGGGCACAACATTCAATCGAGTACTCCACTGCCCATAGGGCGGGACGACTATCTCAAATATCAGCCCTTCAGGTGTGGCTTTGGCCCCATCCGCCTTGACGACGACGCCCTTCCGGACGTCGTGCCATGTGGCCTGGATTTCCAGGGCGTCGCCGTCGTGACCGCGTGTCTCCGCCCAGCGACGCTGGATTCGTGCCTCTTTCACTTCGAACAAGTCGGCGAAGTCCGCTTCGACGGCCAGCACAATCTGGCATTCAACGGGCTTCGTCGAGTAGTTGCGGATGGTGATCCGTTCCCGGATCCCTGCCCCCACCTCACGCAGCCGCTCTACGATCAGAGGACTGTCCGCATACCCATCCGAGAGCTGCAGGCGGCCGGCGAAAATGGCCCGATATGGTTCCTTCGTCTCGGCAGCCAAGGGTTCGAGGGGCTGGCCGTTGATGGTTAGGTTCCAGCGGGAAAGGATGCGGGTATCCAGGTGAAAGACCCCGTGTGGGAGTTCGGGATGGATGTCTCCATTGGCCGATGAAATGCAGAAGGACGATCCTTCAACCAAAGTCACTGTGCCTGACCCAAGGGGTCCAGCCGCCGTGTCGGCATTCCATCCAGCCACTGCCGGCTCCTTCTTACGAATGCACTCCTGACCCGCCCGGGGCGCGGGTGGACCTTTGCTGCTCCCGTGTGGATGTAACCGACGCTACGCCCGTCGTGGACCGTACGCCAGAGACGATTTACCTCGTAAACAAGAACCATTGGTCCCCTTGGGACTGTTCGTATATCTTAATTCATGGTTTGATATATTAGTCCTGAACTTGATCCGAATTCGCCGGAGAATTGATCGTCAACTCAACGAGGAGTGGAACAGCATGAAGCAACTCGCGCACCGGCTCGAACGCCTGGGCACCGAAACCGCCTTCAGCGTCGCCCAGGCCGCGGCCGCCTGGAAGGCGAAGGGGAACCGTGTGTACCCCTTCCATCTTGGTGACATCAACATCCCCACGGCCGGGAACATCGTGGAAGCAATGAACCGGGCCATCGCGGACGGCTACACGGGCTACTGCCCCGGCCCCGGCATCCCGCAGCTGCGCGAAGCGCTGGCCGGGGACATTGGCTCGCGCCGTGGCATCGACTTTTCCCCGGACAACGTCGTGGTGATGACGGGCGGCAAACCCGTCATCACGAAGTTCCTGCAGGCGGTCATGAACCCCGGCCAGGAAGTGCTCTACCCGAACCCCGGCTTCCCGATCTACGAATCGCAGATCGAGTACCTTGGCGGCACGGCCGTGCCCTACCGCTACGTGCCCACGAGCACGGGCTTCGCGATCGACCTCGACCAGATCCGCGCGTCAATCACTCCGAACACGGTCGCCATCATCTACAACGACCTGCAGAACCCCATCTCGGCGGAGTCGACGGCGGGCGAGCGGGAGGCCATCGCACAGCTCGCCCAGGAGCACGACCTGTGGGTGCTCTCCGACGAGGCCTACTTCGAGACCCGCTACGAGGGCGTCTCCAGCTCGATCGCATCTCTTCCGGGCATGGCCGAGCGCACCGTCATCCTGTACACATTCAGCAAAAAGTTCGCGATGACCGGCTCACGCCTCGGCTGCGCCGTTGCACCGCTCGAGATCGCCAAGGTGCTCAGCACGCTCAACACCAACGACGAGTCGTGCACGACCCACTACGTGCAGTG
>NZ_JBYSXD010000016.1:0-81351 GCF_058781865.1 Arthrobacter sp. FW306-1B-F12A | reverse complement strand
AACAACGACGGCGGAGGCGGAGGCTTCTTCGGTGGCGACGGCGGTGGGGGCGGAGGCTTCTTCGGCGGCGACGGTGGAGGTGGAGGCGACTTCGGCGGCGGCGACTCCGGTAGTTTCTAACTCCCAAAGACTAGGTGGGGGCCTGTTCCCCACGTAGAGCGGTACAAAAAACTGATCACTGGATTCAGTGGGCACCACTGAGCAGGACGAAAGGCAACACCATGGTTAAGCAGTCCATTTTCGGGCGGATCGCGCAGCTCGCCAAGGCGAACATCAATGCCTTGCTCGACCAGGCTGAGGACCCGCAGAAGATGCTGGACCAGATGGTCCGCGACTACTCGAACAACATCGCCGAAGCCGAGTCCGCCGTCGCGCAGACCATCGGGAACCTCCGCATGCTGCAGGCCGACTACAACGAGGACATCAAAAACGCCCAGGACTGGGGCAACAAGGCCCTCGCAGCCTCCCGCAAGGCGGACGAGTACCGTGCGTCCGGCAACGCGGCCGACGCCGTCAAGTTCGACAACCTTGCCAAGGTGGCCATCCAGCGCCAGATGTCGGCCGAAAACGAGGCCAAGGCCGCCGAGCCGAACATCGCGTCCCAGTCGGAGGTCGTGGACAAGCTCAAGAGCGGCCTCGACCAGATGAAGGGCAAGCTCAACGAACTCACCAGCAAGCGCAATGAGCTGGTTGCCCGCTCCAAGACGGTTGCTGCCCAAACCCAGGTGCACGACGCCCTCAAGAGCATCGACATCATGGACCCCACCAGCGAGGTAGGCCGCTTCGAAGAGAAGATCCGCCGCGAAGAGGCGAAGGTCCTCGGCCAGCAGGAACTGGCAGCCTCCAGCCTGGACGCCCAGTTCAACCAGCTTGAGGACCTTGGAGAGCAGACTGAGATCGAGGCCCGCCTGGCGGCCCTGAAGTCGGGCGGTTCGAAGGCCGCTATCGGCGCCGGCGCCACCGCTCCGGCAGACGATACCGTGGACGAAGCCGACTTCGACAAGCTCTAGTTCAGCCAAGCGAATGGCCGGGCCTCCAATGAGGCCCGGCCATTCGCTTTCTGAGTGCTTTATGCCCCTACGGCGAGCCGTCCAACGATGAGCCTCATGATTTCGTTGCTGCCTTCCAGGATCTGGTGGACGCGCAGGTCCCTGGCAATCTTCTCGAGGCCGTATTCCGACAAGTAGCCGTAGCCGCCGTGCAACTGGATGGCTTTGTTCGCCACGTTGAAACCGGCGTCCGTGGCGACGCGCTTCGCCATGGCGCACAACCTCACGGTGTCCGGGGCGCCACGGTCCAAAGCGTCCGCGGCCCGGAGGATCAGGGTCCTGGCAGTTTCCAGTTCCGTATCCATGTCGGCAATATCAAACAGCAGGGACTGCTGGTTGATGAGCGGGCCGCCAAAAGCCGAGCGTGACTTGAGATAGGCGATGGACTTCTCCAGTGCCGCCTGGCCACCTCCCAGCGAACAAGCGCCCATGTTGACCCGGCCCCCGTTGAGGCCCTTCATCGCGATGCCGAATCCGCTGCCTTCTTCGCCAAGCCGGTTCGCCACGGGGACGCGTACGTCCTCGAAGATGACCTGCCGGGTGGGTTGGGCATTCCATCCCATCTTCTTTTCATTCGGGCCGAAGGACAGCCCAGGCGCGTCCGCGGGCACAACGATTGCGGTGATGCCCTGACTGCCCGTGTCCGCGGTCCGCGCCATGACCACATAGACGCTGGAAACTCCGGCACCCGAAATGAACTGCTTGGTGCCGTTAAGAACGTAACTATCGCCGTCGAGCACTGCTTTGGTGCTCAGCGCGGCGGCATCCGAGCCGGCTCCCGGCTCCGTAAGGCAATAGCTGCCCAGCGCTTCCATGGACGCGAGCTGCGGCACCCACTGGGCCCGCTGCTCATCGTTGCCGAAAGCGTCGATCATCCACACCACCATGTTGTGGATCGAGATGTAGGCCGCGATGGTGGGGTCTGCCTTGGACAGCTCCTCGAAGATCAGCGCCGCATCGGTGCGGGAAAGGCCCGAGCCGCCGAATTCTTCCCGGACGTAGATGCCTCCCATGCCGAGGGTGCCCGCTTCACGCAGGACATCCACAGGGAAATGCTTGGTCTCGTCCCATTCTGCGGCGTGCGGCGCAATGGCCGTCGTGGCGAAATCGCGCACCATCTCCACCACCGCTTGCTGGTCCTCCGTGAGCTCAAACATTGGCACTCCTTTGCAGTTCTTCCCAGTTCTCCGGGTTGTCCGGTTTTACTGGCCTTTTTCTAGCTATCCGCTGGGGTTTACTTGCTGACTTTGCCCATCAGGGAAGCGACAGGGCGAAGGAACAGCGGCCTCGCGAGGAACCATGCGCCCACAATCACCAGGAGGGACACGGCGAAAATGCCGAAACCAACCCAGTTGATATCGTCGCTGCCGCCATACATGTGGTTCAGGTTGCGCAGCGCCCCGGTAGCGAGGACCAGGGTGACGTGCACGATCGTGAAGAGCACGAAGTACACCATCACGGGGAAATGCACCGCCCGGGCGAGTTCGATGGGATAGACCTTGTTCACCGTGCCGGCCTTCTTGGGCCAGGCAGAGGAGGTGCGCAAACCGGTGATGATGGCGAGCGGGGCGGCGATGAAGACCGTGACGAAGTAGGTCAGCAATTGCAGGGCGTTGTAGTTCACCCAACCGTCCTCAGTGGGCCAGTTCAACGAGGCGTACTGGAGGGCGGCGGAAAGGGCGTTCGGGAAGACATCCCAGCTGGTGGGAATGATCCGCATCCATTGCCCGGTGGAAAAGATCACGATGATGAAGACGATGCCGTTCAACACCCACAGTGCATCCAGGGTCAGGTGGAACCACAGGTCCAGGCTGATCTTGGTTGGCGCGTTTTTGGTCCGGATGAATCCTTTGTTGTTTCGGGTCCATTGGGCCGGAGGCCTCTTGGCCGTGCGGACCTGCCAACCAGATCGGACGATGAGCACCATGAAGAAGACGTTCAGGAAGTGCTGCCAACCGAGCCATGCCGGGAAACCTACGGGAGCGTTCTCCGGGAGGCTGGAGGCACCCGGGAAGTCGTGCAAGAACGACTGCACACCCGACAGGCCCGTCAACCATTTGGCAAACAAGACGATGAGCAAAAGGACGAGCAGCACGCCTGGAACCACCCAAAGGGGTTGGGACCATTTGCTCTTGGCTGCTGTCGACTTTTTGGCGGGGGTGGACATCTTCTCAGACACCTCTCGGAAGAACTTTGCAATCAGGGACGCATCAAGCTAACAGGCTTTGGACCGAAGCGGCCAAAGCCTGTTACGCCGTCAGTTGGAACGGGCTTTGACGGCCTCGATGAGTTTCGGAACAACGGTGAAAATATCGCCCACGATTCCGAAGTCGGCCACCTCGAAAATGGGCGCGTCCCCGTCTTTGTTGATCGCCACAATGGTCTTGGCGGTCTGCATGCCTGCGCGGTGCTGGATGGCTCCGGATATTCCCAATGCGATGTACAGCTGCGGGGACACGCTGACACCGGTCTGGCCTACCTGGGCCGTCTGCGCAATATACCCGGCGTCGACGGCGGCGCGTGACGCACCGATCGCTGCGCCCAGCGTGTCGGCGAGCTGTTCCACCAGCACGAAGTTCTCGGACGAGCCCAAACCCCGTCCCCCGGAAACCACCGTCGACGCAGTCCGAAGCTCGGGCCGGGCCGAGACGGCAGCATCGTCATTGAACTGGTCTATGATGGCGGCGCCTTCTTCTCGAGCATCGAGGGACACCGTCTGCAGGTCTGCCGTGGTTGCGGGAGCCTGGCCTTCGATCGCCCCCTGCCGGATGGTGAGGATGGGCAGCCCGCCTTCCACCACGGACTCGACCGTGTAGGCCCCGCCAAACACCGAATGCTGGGCGACAACCGTTCCGTCATCGCTACGCACCTGCACGACGTCGGCGAGCACGCTCCCGCCGACCCGCACAGCAAGCCGGGCGGCAGCTTCGCGGCCATCCACCGAATTCGCGGTGAGGACGGCAGCCGGCCCATATGCGTCGACGGCCCCGCTCAGTGCATCCAATGCGGGTGCCACCAAAACAGTGCCGGCGGCAGCAGTCACAGCCGAGTAGATCCTTGCCGCGCCGAGCTCACCCAGGCGCGCGACGTCGTCGCCCGCCAGCGGTGCCGAGGACACGACGACGGCGACCGGCGAACCCAGCGTGGCTGCGGCAGCCAGCAGCCCGCGGGCCGAAGCGGCAATCCCGCCGCGGTGGGAAATTTCAATGAGCACCAAGACGTTCGACATTTCTTTTCCTCCGTCAGACCAGGCGGTTCGCAACGAGGAACTCGGCCAGCTCGTCGGCCGCGGTCCCGTCATCTATGAGTTTTCGTCCGGCCGCGCGCGGCGGCCGCTCAACGGTGGAGACCACTACGGTGTGGCTGGCGCCCGTCGGGACGCCAAGCTCGGCGGCGGACAACGTGGTGACGGGTTTGCGCTTGGCCGTCAGGATGCCCTTGAAGTTGGGAAACCGGGCCTCCGGGAAACGCTCGGTCACAGTGATGATGGCGGGCAGTCCGGCACGGACATTGAGGGTTCCACCCTCACCCTGGCGAACGCCGCTCACGCCGTCGTCGGCGATTTCCGCGGAGATCAATGAACCCAACAGTGGCAGTTGGAGATGTTCGGCAATCATGGCGGGCACGACGCCGGCGCGGCCATCCGTCGATTCGTTGCCGGCCATCACCACGTCGAACCCAGTAGACCTCAGTGCAGCCGCCAGCGTTGCGGCCGTTCGACCGGTGTCGGCGCCGGCCAGGGAATCATCCACAATGTGAACCCCTGAATCGGCTCCCATGGAGAGGGCCTTGCGCAAGGACTGCGTGGCGTCGTCAGGACCCATGGTCATTGCCACAACCTCGGTGCCTTTGTTGGCATCCTTGATGCGCAGCGCGGCTTCGAGGGCGCGCTCGTTGATTTCATCGACCACGGAATCGGCAGCCTCACGGTCGAGCCGGCCCGTTGCCAGGTCGAGCTTCCGTTCCTCGGCCGTATCCGGCACTTGTTTGACGAGCACGACGATCTTCATTCAACAGCTCCCTCGATGCAAATGGCTGACGCTTGGAATCGAGAATACTAGGAACTCCTAGTATTTACCATGGAGCGAAGGAAGGAATACTTGGAACTCCTATTGATTCTGCAGGGATTTTTCGCGCCGGGCATGGGGATTCGGGCCGGCGGCAGGTTGCAGGCCTTCTTTCGAAGCGATCGATCTAGCCCTGGCGAATGCCGAGGGTGTTCCCGTCGGGATCACGGAACCATGCGCCACGGGCGGGGCCGAGCTGAGCGATGTGCCCTGTTGTGGCAAGGGGACCCTCTGTGTAGTCGAGGAACTCCACGCCCTTGGCGGCCAAGTCGCCGACCACGGCCTCAATGTCGTCCACTTCGAAGTGGGCAAGGGTGTGCTCTGTAGCGGTAGGCGGACGCTTGAAGACTGAGATCTCGCTGACGGATCCGCAACGGTACCGCACGCCGACCGGAGTCTCCCAGAGGAAGGTCAACCCCAGGATGCCGCCATAGAATTCTTTCGCCCGCTCCAGATCGGTGACCGGAATCGTCGCCACTACCATCGTCGCACTGATCATCTCGGGCCTCCTCAGGGCGGCCCATTCCGTCAGGATGAACGGGCCATTCGGCCCAAGTGTCTTCCTCCAGGAGCTGGACTGTCAACGAGGACCGGGAGTTTGAGGGTTGGTGCGTCGCACGGCCATCACCACGCTGACAAGTACCGACAACGCTATGACCACGACCATTCCGGCGAAGTTCGGCTGGAATTCCAAGGCCAGCGCCCCGTTTTCGGCTCCCCGAGTCGCGGTGAAAAGTCCCGGCAGGGTCGCCCGGGAACCCGTCGAAATGGCGATCACGCTCACTGCCACGCACAGAATGAACGCCAGGGCCAATCCGCCGGCCACGCCGTCCAGCGCTGCGCCAACTATTTTCGACACCGTTTTCATTGGGGTCCCTCCTCGAGCCGGCCAACGCGGAGCGCCGCCTGTATTCCAGTGATGAAGCTTTGTCCCCGCCCAAGAAACTACTCCGACATTCTGCCTCTCGGGGGTCGAAGTGGTTAAGATCCTTACAGATTTGCCAAAAATCAGTGTGTTTTCCGGCAATCTCAGTGTGGATCTCGGCGCTTCTGCGTGTGAAAAACGTTTCACCCGGATCGGCCCGCATGGCCGTCTAAGACCGCGTCCAAGACCTCCTTGGGGAAATTAGGAGCGGATGTCTCCACTGCGCGCCCACATCAGGGTCGGGAGGGCGGCGAAATGGGGTTAAACGAAAAAGTCCGCCCAGTCGGGCGGACTCTTTCGTTTATTTGGTTGCGGGGACAGGATTTGAACCTGTGACCTCTGGGTTATGAGCCCAGCGAGCTACCGAACTGCTCCACCCCGCGTCGCAGAATCAACTCTACCTCACATTCGAGGGCGCCCCTGACCATTCAGGTGTGCGCTGCAGCACGATGGGATCTGGAGGTCCTTCGGGCAGGAGCAACAGCCCTTGAGGGTGGTTATCCTCCCGTGGACTTGGCGCCGTCCTGACCTTCTTTGATTTCGGAAAGCGCTTACGACACTGCGAGTCGCGTCATTCTGGCGCCCAGAAGGCTCAAAGAAGGTCAGGACGGAGCTGGCACAGCCGTACCCGGCACATGCCCCACCGATCCCGCACTCCCCCATCCACAAATCGGTGGAAAACAAAAAGATCCGGCACAGTGTTTCCACTGTGCCGGATCTTTTCTCCAGTTGCGGGGACAGGATTTGAACCTGTGACCTCTGGGTTATGAGCCCAGCGAGCTACCGAACTGCTCCACCCCGCGTCGCAAGAACTACTTTACCTGCAGGTGAATGTCAGGCCAAATCCAAACGACGTGACCTCCGTCTCCCCCGCCGGGCGGCCACCATGCACGGGCCGCCATATCAAACGGAAGACCGGGCCAGCCCTGGTGTGAGGGCTGGCCCGGTCTTGCAAAAACCTCCAGCTAAGCCGACATCAGCCAGCTGGAGAGTTGCCTACTTACTTGGCGAAGGCGAAGGCGACGACGAGGCCGACGGGCTTGCCGAGGGGCTGGCACTTGCCGACGGAGCCGGGGTGGCACCAAGCCGGGACTCGGCGTCGAGCGCTTTCTGTATCGCCGCGGACAGGAGGCTCTGCTGGGCACCGTACCCGGCGAAGTCGCCCTTGGCCAGCGCAGCCTGGCCATCCTGGATGGCCTTGTTGGCCTGATCCAGCGCAGCCTTTAGCTGGGCCTGTGCATCCGCTGTCGCAGGTGGCGTAGTAGTCCCCGGCGGAGTTGTGGTCTGGCCGTTGTTGGCCGAGTCTCCCGCCGAGGCCCCTGAATCGCCCCCGAAGAGGATCTTCAGCGCACCGTCAAGCGTCGGGGCAAAGCCGACCTTGTCGCCGAAGGCCACGAGCACGCGTTGAAGCGTCGGATAGGAGGTCTCACCAGTGGACTTCAGATACACCGGTTGGACATAGAGCAGGCCTCCGCCCACCGGCAATGTCAAAAGGTTGCCGTTGAGCACATCGGATGCTCCCTGCCTGAGCAGGTTGAGTTCCCGCGACACTTCAGGATCGGAGTTGAACTTGTTCTGGGCCTGTCCGGGGCCTGGAACCTGGGTATCCGTTGGCAATTGGAGTAATCGCAACTGGCCGTACGTGTCCGCTTTCACCCCCTTCTGGCTACCTGCGTCGGAATCGGCTGCGAGGAAGCCGTACAGGATGTTCCGGGCAGCGCCGTTGACCACCTGTGGAATGAAGGAAGACGTCAGCTGGAAGGCCGGCTTGGTCTGGTCGGGCATCTGCAGGGACATGTAGAACGGGGGCTGCCGGACGGGATCCGTGACCGTGGGGTCGTTCGGAACGCTCCACGCGTCGTTGTTCTGGTAGAAGCTGTCCGCGTTGGTCACGTGGTAGCGCCCAAGCAGCTCACGCTGGACCTTGAACAGATCCTCCGGATAGCGGACGTGGCTCATCAGCTGTCCGGACATCTCCGAGTACGGCTTGACGGTGGTCGGGAAAATCTTCTCCCACGCTTTGAGGATCGGGTCCTGGTCATCCCAGGCGTACAGCGTGACCGAGCCGTCATAGGCGTCAACCGTGGCCTTGACCGAGTTCCTGATGTAGTTGACCGCGCTGTTCGGCAGGGCCGCCGTGCGCCCGGAGGTCGTCTGCGAATCGGCCGTAGCGTTTCCCAGTTGCTGCTGCTGGGAGTAGGGGAAGTACTGGCTGGTGGTGTAACCGTCCACGATCCACTTCACCCGGCCGTCGACAACTGCCGGATACGCGCTTCCGTCAACCGTCAGGTAGGGAGCAACCTTTTGCACGCGCTCACGCGGAGTGCGGTCGTAAAGGATCTGGGACTTCTCGTTGACGCCGTCAGACAGCAACAGGTCCGAGGACTGGAACTTGATCGAGTAGAGGAGGCGGTTGAACCAGTTGCCCACGTTGGGGCCACCGTTGCCGGTAAAGGTGTACTGAGTTTCAGTCGACGTGTCTTTGCCAGCCGGTCGGTCCTGTTCGCGGTGCGGAGCACCGTCGGGGGCGCCGACCACCGAGTAGTCCGGCGAATCTTCACCGAAGTAGATGCGTGGTTGGTAGCTCGCATCGCTGCCAAGGGTACCCATGGACGGAATTCCGGACAGCAGGAAGTCCGGCTTTCCGTCAACCGTGAAGGTGTTGCCCTTGGCCGCCACGACGCCGTAACCGTGGGTGTAGACGATATGCCGGTTGACCCAGGTCTGCTGGCTGGCGTTCAGCCCGTCCTGGTTCAACTCCCGGACGGCGATCACGGTGTCCTGGGTCTTGCCGTTCACGGTGTACCGGTCGACGTTCAGGGCCTTGGGGAACTGGTAATACGGACGGTACTGCTCCAGTTGGGAGAACGCCGAGGAAACCAGGTTCGGGTCCAACAGCCGGATGTTGGCGGCTGTCTGGGCATCCTTGGCAAGCGCCCCGGTCTTGGCGTCCGTGGTGGCGTTGTAGGGAGAAACCTTGATCTTGTCCAAACCGTAGGCGGACCGGGTCATGGCTATGTTGCGGTCAATGTACTTGTTTTCGAGCGTCTGCTCCGAGGGGCGGACTTGGAACTGCTGGATGACCCAGGGATAGACACCACCGGCGAGGATGGATGTGATGATCAGCATGGCCGTGCCGATCACGGGCAAGCGCCAACGGCCAATCACGGCGGCCACAATAAAGAGGACGGCCACCAGGCCCGCGGCAACGGCCAGGATGGTCTTGGTCGGAATCACGGCGTTGACGTCCGTGTAGAGGGCACCTGCCCAGTGGCCACCGTTGTTCTGGACGGTGCTGTAGACGTCAAGCCAGAAGTTGGCTCCGAGAAGCAGCAGGAAAACGGCCCCGGTCACGGCCAAGTGGATTTGGGCGGCACGGCTGGTGAAGATGCCGCGTTCCATGAGCCGGATGCTCCCATAAAGGTAGTGGGTGAGGATTCCCGCGATTCCGGCAATCACCACAACGCTCATGAGGAAACCGGTGACAAAGCCAAGGAACGGCAAAGTCATGAGGTAGAAGCTGATGTCCAGGCCAAACTGGGGATCGGCCTGGCCGAAGGGTACCTGGTTGAAGAACAAGAGCACCGATTGCCACTGGCTCGCGGCCGCGCTGCCAGCGAAGAGGCCGAACAGCACGGGGATGCCGATCATTACCACGCGTCGCACGGGCTCCAGTTGGGCCTGGTACCGATTCAGGTTGTCCCTGACCTCGGAATCCGGAGCGTAGACCGGCCGTGCATGGTAGGCAACGCGGATGGCGTAGAAGACCGGCACGAACATCAGGACGAATCCCGCCAGGAAGATCAGGATCCGGGCAAGGTTCTCCTTGAAATAGACTTCGAAGAAGCCCAACTGCTGATACCAGAGGACGTCTGTCCACACATTGGCGAAGAAAATGAATCCCACCACGG
This sequence comes from Arthrobacter sp. FW306-1B-F12A, assembly GCF_058781865.1. Lineage (NCBI taxonomy): Bacteria > Bacillati > Actinomycetota > Actinomycetes > Micrococcales > Micrococcaceae > Arthrobacter > Arthrobacter sp. FW306-1B-F12A. The sequence continues at coordinate 71,399 of NZ_JBYSXD010000016.1, read as the reverse complement.
CGACGGCGACGATGATCAAAGTTGGAGTGAGTGCACCCCGTCTCCGCTGCGGTCTTCCGGGCGGGCTGGTGCTGGCTGGACGGGACAAACTCGATACCTCATCGCTGGTCGTCAGTTAACGGTCATCAGTGCGTGTGTTCGTCGGCCCCGGTGCCGGGTAGTAATGGCGGAGGCCGTCATTAGTGCCACGAGTGGCGGTGGAGCTAAGTTCCATCATCAGTCTAGTTGTTGGAGCATGTCGGGAGGCGGGACATATCCTGGCCCGAGGCGAGTCGCTCCACAGCGGATTTCGCGTCCGCGAGGGTGTCCACTTTGACTACCTGCAGCCCGTCCGGAACGTGGCCCACGACCTCGTCGCAATTGGCGGCAGGCGCGAGGAAAAGCGTGGCGCCGCCGCTGCGGGCTCCGCGCATTTTCTGGGCGATTCCGCCAATGGGTCCCACGGTGCCGTCCGGCGAAATGGTGCCGGTGCCGGCCACATGCTTGCCCCCTGTGAGGTCCCCGGGGGTGATGCTGTCGATGATCCCCAGCGCGAACATCATGCCGGCGCTCGGTCCGCCCACCTGGTCCAGGGAGATCTTGACGTCGAACGGGAATGTGAACTTGTACTGAAGCAGTACGCCCAGGATGTACTTGCCGTTTGAGCCCTTGCCCGGAGTAATGCTCACCGTCACCGGTTTGCCGTTACGATCGACGACGACGGCGGCAGGCGCGCCCGCGCCGTCGGCCAATGCGGTTTGGACGACGTTCAGGGACGTGACGGCCTTGCCGTTGATCGACGTGAAGACGTCCCCGGCCTGGAGTTTGCCCGCCGAGGCCGAGCCATCGGACAATCCTGCGACCGCAAGCTTCTGCCCGTACGGGATGTTCTCTTCCTGAAGGGCCGAAGCTATTGCGTTCTCCTGGGACGTGGTCATGGCAAGCGCGCTTTCCTGTTCGGATTGCTGCTTGGTGGTGCCCTTGGGATAGAGAAGTTCTTCGGGGTACACGGCCTTGGAACCGTCCAACCAGGCTTGGAAGGCCTCGAAGATGTTGACTGGTCCGTTGGGGCCGCCGTTGATATAGACGGTAGTCAGGTCCAGATTTCCCTTGGCGGGATACGACGCGTGTCCGGTGATGCTAATGACAGGCTTGTTGTGGTCCATGCCCAAGGTGTTGAACGTCGGTCCGGGAGATTCCACGACGTAGGGAACAGGAAGGACAGCCGCGGCGATTCCCAACACAACGGTCAGGGCCCCGGCGACCAACATCGCGACGTACCGGCCGTCGCGGCGCCGTGCCGGTGGGGGCGCGTCGGGCGCTTCCTGTACCGGCTCCTGCGATGGTGCGGTGTCCCGCTCCGGGGAATGGCCGTCCGATGTCGGGACGTCCTCGGAGTTGGAGGGGCCGAGAGGCTTTCCGGGTTCCCCGGCAGCTCCGGGGCTCGGCAAACTAGTCAATGAAGGACCTCTCCGCGCCGGGAACCGTGTGTCCGACGCTACCGTTTCGACCCCCTCAGCGCGGAGGCCGGTAAACATACCAACGATCCACCCTACTTGCTGTGCCTGCCAGTCGTGCTTTGCCTAGAGCGAACGACGCGTTCTTGAGGCAGACAGCCCCCGGGCATCGCGGTACCTTGAAAGTGATCACCAGTCACACCGACGATCGGCGGCACCATGACCTCCAACCCCAATACCCCCTCCAATGGAGACGATTCACCCGTGGATCCCTTGGCAGAAATGCTGAAGAACCTGATGGGCGGGCAAGGCATGGGCAACATCGACCCCGCCGAATTGGCAAAAGCCGCAGGACTGCCGAACGACCCGAATATGCTGCAGCAAATGTTCGCCCAAGTGCAGGCCATGATGAGCTCCACTTCCGAGGGCCCCGTCAATTGGCAGCTTGCCCACGAGAACGCCCGCCGTGTTGCCGCCGCCGGCACGGATCCGTCGGTGAATGCCCTGCAGGCCCGCGAAGTCGACGAAGCGCTCCGCCTCGCGGAACTTTGGTTGGATCCCGTCACCGATCTTCAGGCAACGGGCCTCATCGGCCGCGCCTGGTCGCGCGCTGAATGGGTGGAAGCCACCCTCGCCACGTGGAAACGGCTCACTGAGCCGGTGGCCAACAGCATCGCCAATGCCCTGTCGGACGCCCTCACCCAGCAGATGCCGGAAGAAATGAAGGCCATGATGGGCGGCACCTCGTCCATGTTGCAGAACATGGGCGGAGCCATCTTCGGCATGCAACTGGGCCAGGCCATCGGGGCCCTGTCCGCCGAAGTGGTCAGCTCTACCGACATCGGCGTTCCGCTCGCTGATCTTGAGATGGCATTGCTGCCAGCCAATGTGGCGAAGTTCGGCGAAGGCCTGAGCGTCCCGGAGAATGACGTGCGGTTGTTCCTTGCGGTCCGCGAAGCCGCGCATGCCCGGCTCTTCGTGCAGGTTCCATGGCTGCGCGGACATCTCCTCGGGGCCATCGAAGCCTACGCCCGAGGCATCCACATCGACTTGTCCCGCGTCGAGGACCTCGCCCGGGACCTCGATCCCGGCAACCCCGAGGGGATTCAAGAAGCCCTGTCCCAAGGTGTGTTCACGCCCGAGCGCACTCCCGAACAATCGGCTGCCCTGGAGAAACTCGAAACCGCCCTGGCGCTGGTTGAGGGCTGGGTGGACGAGCTCACGGCTGCTGCCACCGAGAATATGCTGCCATCCGCCGTCGCACTCCGCGAGACTGTGCGGAGGCGCCGCGCCACGGGAGGACCCGCCGAACACGCGTTCTCCTCGCTGGTGGGACTCGAGCTGCGACCGCGGCGCCTGCGCGAAGCCGCCGCGTTGTGGGCCGCGCTGAAGGACGAACGTGGAATCGCCGGCCGCGATGCCATCTGGCAGCACCCCGATTTGCTCCCCACGGCACACGACCTCGACGACCCGGCGGGCTTCACCGAACGGCGCCGCCTGGCTGAAGCCAGCGAGACCGAAGTGGACGACGCGCTGCAGAAGCTCCTCGAAGGTGGTTACGACGCTCCGAAGGATGAGGAGGACACAGCGGACAGTCCGGAGGCTCCGAAGCCTGAAGACGGAGATTCCCCTGACGACGCGGAGCCCGGAGAGCCCAAAGCCTAGCCGCTCCTGAATCGCCTAATCGGCGTCGGCGTCCCAGCCCGCGGCTGGGGCACCGGCGCCTTCTTCATCCGGGCCAAGCCCCCGCGACGTCGCAAAGGCGACGCCCTCCAGGAAGGCCTTTGCCCGTTGTGTTTCGGGGTACGCCTCCAGCAAACGCCAGAACGCGGCGTTGTGCCCGGCCACCAGCAGATGGGCGAGTTCGTGGAGCAGCACATAGTCGATGACCCACTGCGGCATGGGCTGGAGCTTGTCCGAAAGCCGGATGGTCCCGTCCGCCGGAGTTGCCGACCCCCACCGTGACTTCTGGTTGCTCACCCAGCGGACCGACGTCGGGATGGACCGTCCGCCCAGATACTTTGACGATAGTTCCGCGGCGTGGGCGGCAAGCGCTGTGTCGCTTGCGGGTCTCCTCCTGCCGGCACCGTGGGCGCCCCGCTCCCCCTGGCGCTTGAGCTTGTCCAGCATCCGCCGGACCCATTCGTTCTCTTGTGCTTTCGTGAAATGGGCGGGAATCGCGACGACGGCGTTCCCGTCCTCCCAGAATGCCGCCACGGTACGGCGGCGGCGGGCTGAGCGACGAACGACGACGGGCGCCCCGTCGTCGGTGGTCAGCGGCAAAGCGGGCTGGCCCGCGGACCGCGGCACTAGGCGGATCCGTTCTCGACGAGAACTGCCAGCACAGCTTCGCCGTATTTTTCCAGTTTGGAGGGCCCGACGCCGGCGAGTTTCGCCAGGTCCTCAAGGGACTCCGGCCGGGCCTCGGCGATGGCAGTCAACGTCGCGTCCGTGAAGACCACATAGGCCGGAACCTCGTTGCTCAGGGCCTCTTCCTTCCGCCATTGACGCAAAGCCTCAAAGGTCTGGTCTTCGTACGTGGGCGGGCACTGGCTGCAGCGACCCACTTTGCGTTCGGCGCCGGTGGCGAGCATCGTGCCGCAGACCCTGCACGACGCCGGTGCCGCCGCCTTGCGCCGTGGCGTGGCGCGGCTGCGCGCGCTGGCTCCGAGCACCGAATCCGGGCGAAGCCCGTCGAGGAAGCGCGAGGGCTTGCGATTGGCACGGCCACCCGGCGTGCGGGCCGTGGACCAGGACAGGTTCAGGTGCTCGCGCGCCCGCGTGATCCCGACGTAGAGCAGGCGGCGTTCCTCGTCCACGCTCTCGGGAGTGTCCGCGAAGGAAATGGGCATAAGGCCCTCGCTCAAGCCCACCAGGAACACGGCATCCCATTCCAGGCCCTTCGCGGCGTGCAGCGATGCGAGCGTCACGCCCTGGACCGTTGGTGCGTGCTGCGCAACCGAACGTTCCTGGAGTTCGTTGACGAATTCCATCAACGTGAATTCCGGCCCGCGGCTGGCGGCGAGTTCGTCCGCAAGCGCCACGAGCGCTGCGAGCGATTCCCAGCGTTCGCGGAGGGCACCGCCGCTGTGCGGGGCGGCATCCGTGTAGCCGAGCGAAGCCACGATGTCGCGGACCAGTTGGCCGAGCGGCTCCTTCGCGGAATCCTCGGCTACGGCACGCGTGGCGGCGCGCAACTGCAGGATGGCGTCCCGGACCTCCTTGCGCGCGAAGAAGCGCTCACCGCCCCGTAGCTGGTAGCCGATGCCCGCCGAGGCAAGAGCTTGCTCGTACGCCTCCGATTGGCCGTTGGTGCGGAACAGCACGGCAATCTCGCTTGCCTTGGTGCCGGCGTCGATCAATTCCCGGATCCGGCCCGCGACCACCGCCGCCTCGGCCTCGTCATCGGGGCACTCCATGAACCGCGGCTCCGGTCCGGCCGGACGCTGGGCAAGCAACTGAAGGGGTTTGGCCCAAGCGGCGTCGGCAACCGTTCCACCACTGCGGCGGGACCCCAGGAGATCGTTGGCCAGCTTCACCACTTGGGGCGTGGAACGGTAGTCACGAACGAGTTTGACGACCGTCGCCGAGGGGTACTGGCCCTTGAATCCCAGGAGATGCTTGGGAGAGGCTCCCGTGAAGGAGTAGATGGTCTGGCTGGCGTCGCCCACGACGCAGAGTTCGTCGCGGCCGCCAAGCCACAGTTCCAGCAGCCGCTGTTGCAGCGGGGAAACGTCCTGGTACTCGTCCACCACGAAGTGCCGGTACTGCTCGCGGACCGTAGCTGCCACTTTCGGGTCTTCCTGGAGGATGCCCACCGTGATCAACAGGACGTCCTCGAAATCGATCACGTTGCGGTCCGTCTTCACGTCCTCGTAGGACTGGAAAACCCGGGCGACGGCTGTGAGATCGAAACCCCCGGGAGTGCCGCGGCCATGTGCGTTCTCGAGGTAGTTGGCCGGCGTCAGCATGGAAACCTTCGCCCACTCGATCTCCGCCGCGAGGTCACGGATGGAAGCACGATCGGTACTCAGCCGAAGCCGTCGCGCGGCTTCGGCGATCATGTTCGCCTTGTGGTCCAGCAGGTTCGGCAGGACACCGCCGACCGCCTGCGGCCAGAAGAATTGCAGTTGCCTGAGCGCTGCGGCGTGAAAGGTGCGTGCTTGGACGTTTCCGACGCCTAGATCCCGCAGGCGGCTGCGCATCTCGGCGGCGGCCCGGGAAGTGAACGTGACGGCCAGGAGGCGCTGCGGGCTGTAGACACCGGAGTGCACACCATAGGCAATGCGGTGCGTAATCGCCCGGGTTTTTCCCGTCCCCGCTCCGGCGAGGACGCACATGGGCCCGTTGAGGTTGCTGGCGACTTCCCGTTGCTCGGCATCAAGGCCGCCGAGAATCCGGTCCTCGAGTGAAACGGTGTCGCTGAAAATGCCGTCTGTCACTGCTGGAGGTCCTCGATGACGCCGCCGTACCAGTGCTCGATCAAGGAACGCGCAATCGAAAGCCTCGTGGAGATCGTGATCTCGCCGCTGAGCACGGCTGCCTGGAGTTCCGCGCGGCTGAACCAGCGCGCCCGGGTGACCTCGACGCCGTCGGGCCGGGCCTCGACGTCGTCAGTTGTTGCGGTGAACCCGAGCATAAGCGAAGCCGGGAACGGCCACGACTGCGAGCCAAGGTACTGGCAAGCGGTGACCCGTACACCCACCTCTTCCCCGATTTCGCGAACCACGGCCTGTTCGAGCGATTCCCCTGGCTCAACGAAGCCGGCCAGTGTGGAGTAGTTCTTGGCGTCAAGCGGCCCACCTCCACCGAGGAGAAGCCTGCCGTCGGAACCGACCACTGTGACGATGATGGCCGGATCGGTCCTCGGATAGTGCTCCGATTTGTCCCGCGGGCACCGCCGGACCCAGCCGCCGGCTTCGATTTCCGTGGGAGTTCCACACTGCGGGCAGTGGGTATGGGTGGCATGCCAGTTGGAAATCGCGCTGGCCTCGACAAACAAGGCTGTGTCCAGGGCACCGAGGCGGGCGGCTACCTCCCGGAATCCCGCCCAGGAGCCGTCGGCCGGAAGGCCCGCGGCTCCAGGCGAAACCGGCTCAGCAGGCACAAAGAGGACAATTGGGGTTTGCTCCGGGACGGCGGAAGCAGCAAGGGTCCGGCCGAGATAAATGGCAGTGAGCGGTCCGCCGGCGGCCTGGAGGGATTCGAAGAGCGGCGCGGCGTCGCCCAGCCACAGCTTGTCGCCCAGTACGAGCGCTTGGCGCTGCGACACCACCATGGCCTTGGCCGAACCCGAGGAGATCACTTCGTCAAGCATGCCCGGTTTCAGGCGTTCGGCAGATCCGCGGTCAACCATGGCAGGGCGCACCGGAAGAACAGTGTCAATAAGGTGGTTTGCCGGCGCCTGGAACTCGGTGAAACTCATGTACCTACCGTACTGACTCGCACCGACAATTGACATTTGGATCTTTCAGCGACGCATGCCCCTGGATCCGGTTTTCCAGCGGATCTGAAGACTCGCCGCACTGCATCGCTGCCAGAGGCGCTTGTCAATCTACCGTGGAAGACGTGAGAAGAACACCGTTCGAACTGGCCGCTGTAGCTACTGCGGCGGTGCCCGGCCTGACGCCGATGGCTGCCGCCTCTGCCCCGGATGATGCTGCCGATTTCGATTCGGCGCTCCTGCTGGACTCCGAGGGCAAACGGTGGCGTGTCCGTTCGCCGCGCCATCCGGAAGCCAGCGCCCGGCTGGAAACCGAATTCATGATCCTGCGGGCTTTCGCGCCGGCGATTCGGGCCGAGCTGCCCTTTTTGATGCCCACTGTGGCCGGAACGGTGCGCCAAGGCGCGCTGAGCACCTTTGTTTACGCCCACTTGGCTGGGGCCACGCGCAGCATCGAAGAGTTGTCCACCTGCAGCGATGCCTTGGCCAAGGAGATCGGTGCGGCGTTGGCCGCCGTGCACGACCTCCCCCAATCCCTCGTCAATAACGCCGATCTTCCCAGCTACACGGCCAACGAATTCCGCCAGCGCAAGTTGAACGAGCTGGACCAGGCCGCCACAACGGGCAAGATTCCGTCCTCGCTGCTCCGTCGCTGGGAGCATGCGCTGGAGGACGTGGCGCTCTGGCGCTTCAACCCGTGCGTGGTCCACGGGGACCTCCATGAAGACAACCTGCTGGTCGACGGCGATAGCGTGACGGCCGTGACGGGGTGGACCGATCTGCGCATCGGCGATCCTGCCGATGACTTCGCCTGGCTCGTGGCGTCAAACGAACAGAAGTTTGTTGAGTCCGTCCTCCGGCACTACACGGACGCCAGACGGGATACACCTGACAGCCACCTGCTGCGACGCTCGGCACTTCTTGCCGAATTCGCCTTGGCCCAGTATCTCGTCAAGGCCTTGGCGGCCGGTCACAGTGAGATGACGGCTGAAGCCGAGGCGATGCTTAAATCCCTCGCCGACGACATCGAGGAGCAAAACGCGTTGGCGGCCGAGGAGGCCGAAGCCGCCGCTGCGGAGCGTGCCGCTGCGGACGGGCTGGCGGCACCGGCAGTTGTCATTGCTTCCGAAGCCAAGGCCCCGGCGGGCGGCCCGGCGAAGCCCACGGTAAGTATCACAGCCATCCCGGAGCCTGCTCACGACGACGTTCCCGAGGTTCGCCCGGAGACGGCCGCGGCAACGCCGTCGGTCACGGTTGAACCGTTGGAGGCCGCCGCCTCAGACGAAGCCGCCGCTGAGCCTGCGGGAGAATCAGCGAACGGGACCGCCTCGACGACGGAGACGGCGTCCGAATCCGACGACACGTCGACGACGGCCCTCCAGGTAGTGGAGCCCGCGCCGCTCCAGGACGCCAAGGACCGTTAGTCCATCCCGGTCTAGCTGCCGTGGTTTCGGTTGCCTATTTGTTTCGGTTGCCCAGCGCGGAAGCGACGATGTTCTCCAGTTCCTCCGCGGTGCCCAGGTCGTGGGGCCTCACGACAGAGTCGTCGGCAACGTAGTAAAACGCTGCACTGACCTGCTCCAACGGCACACCCTTGAGGCGCGCCCATGCCAGGCGGTAGACGGCCAGTTGCACGGCGCGGGTCTTGAGTTGCCTGCCGGCCGGGCGCTTGCCCGTCTTCCAGTCCACCAGTTCCCATGTGCCGTCCGCCCCGCGGAACACTGCGTCAATCCGCCCGCGCACCACGACGTCACCGATCCTTGTTTCCACGGGAACCTCGACGAAGGCCGGGGACCGGTATGCCCATTCTGAATTGCTGAACGTCGCCACCATGTCATCGAGTCCATACGCTTCGTCGATGTGGGAATCGGAGCCGGGTGCTTCGTCGAGATCCAGCATGCCGGTGGTTCCGTAGTATTCCTCCACCCAGGAATGGAAGGCGGTGCCTTTGCGCGCCGAGATCCCGGGTTGCCGGGGCACCGGGCGCCGGAGCTGGGCCAGGACCGCAGCAGGATCGTCTCCGAGATCGACGAACATGGACGCCGAGATGTGTCCGGGCAAATGGACGTCTTGGACGGGTTTCCGCCGCAACTGCCTTTCCAGCAACAGTTCCGCTTCGGCAGCCCAGCCGGCGGCCGTCCCGCGGAGGGACGTCAGCGAGGCATCCATGACAAGCGGCGAATCCGCCCGTAATCCTTCGACTGCGTCCCTGACCCGGATTGCCGCCGCCTCCATGGCAGCCCGCCGGCCCGGGACCAAGCGGAGCCGTTCCCCCGTGCGGGGGTCACTCGGGCCCTCAAGCGGATCGTAGGGGAAGACCGCCACCTCCGTTCCGACTGTCAAAGGGCTCTCCGTGGGCAGCGCGTCTTCGCTGAGGGACTGGGGATGAATGGCGGCGGCCGATGCCCGGCCGGTCTCGCCTCCTGCCCCACCGGCAAGGCCGGCCAGCTCGGCAAGGAAAGGTGACGTCTCCGCAATGCCTGCCCGGGAACCATTCCACGCGGCGCTCGATGCCCACAGGACGAACTTTGCACGGGTATAGGCAACGTAGGCGAGTCGCCGCTCTTCGGCCTCACCGTGGTGCTGGACTTCCGATTTGAAGTCCTTTTCGGCGTCCAGCCAGCCCTTTTGGTCCGGCTGGTCCAGATCCCATTGAGGGAGGTCCGCCCGGTCGCCACGCAGGGGCCATGGCAAGGCAGCGGTACCGCTGCTCCACCGGGAGTCCCTGTTGCTCGGGAAGGCCCCGGCGTTGAGGCCGGGGACAAAAACAACGTCCCATTCCAAGCCTTTGGACGCGTGGACTGTCAGCAACTGCACTGCCTCGTGGTTCACCTCTGCGTCGGCCATGTCCAGTCCACCTTCTTCTGATGCGGCCGCTTCAAGCCACCCCAGGAAGGCCAGGAGATCAACCCGCTGCGAAGTCTGCAGGAAACCCGCCGCGGCATCATGGAATGCGTCCAGGTTCCGGCGGGCCTGGTGGATGCTCGTCCCGGGCTTGGCAGCGACCTCAATGTCCAGCAGCATGGCACGTTCCACCTCGCCGATCAGCGTGCTCAGATCGTCTCCGATGAACCCCCGCAGGTTCCGAAGCTCCGCAGACAGCCGGCCAAGACGGTCCAAGGCCGCCGGGCTGAGGGAGCGTCCGTGACCGGAAGTCCACCCTGGGCGGGGCAGGAAGTCCAGCGCCTCCACAAGGCTGGCCGCATCAGTAATGTCGCTCTCCACGACTGTCTCCATCGGGCTTTCGTCCGCGTTGGAGGCATCGTCTGCAGTGCCGCCGTCTCCCGAGCCGCCGTGTGATCGCCGCCTGGCAAGGAACTGGGACCAGTCGCGGAAGGCCATCAGATCAGCAGTTCCGATCCGCCACCGGGCGCCTGCCAGCAAACGCATCAGGGCATCGGAACGGCCGGGATCTGCGAGGACCCGGAGCGCAGCCACGAGATCGACTACTTCAGGGGTGTCGAGGAGCCCTCCGAGGCCGACTATTTCGTACGGGATACCCTGGACCTCGAATTCACGCCGCAAGCACTCCATCTGTGCCCGACGGCGGCAAAGCACTGCCATGGTGGGGGAAACCGGCGTACCGTCTGCCACGGTTTCAAAGACTGTGCGGCGGTAGCGGCGGACGTCCCGGGCAATCGCTGCGGCTTCGTCTTCGTCGGTGGCAAATCGTCCGAGAACAACGCTGCCGTCCGCCGCTGCCGGGCTCGGCTGCAGTGGAGGTACCGCCACAGTACTCTCTTCGGCCCTCGAGCCGGGGGCTCCCTCACTCGCGGCCGCCTTGTTAAGAGGCGCGGCAATGACGTTGGCGGCGGCCAGGATGTTGCGCCCGTTCCGCCAGGCAGTGGTCAGATACGAGGTGGGTGCCGTGGCAAGGGATGCCGGTCCCAAGCCGTCTTCCACCCGGACGGGAAATTCCTGGACAAAGTGGAACAGCTGGCCGGCCGAAGCACCCCTGAAGCCATAGATGGATTGGTTGGGATCCCCTACCGCCGTCACGGCATGCCCTCCCCCGAACAGGCGGGAGAACAAGACAAGTTGCGCGTGTGAGGTGTCCTGGAATTCATCCAACAACACAACCTTGTAGCGGGCCCGCTCGGTGGCGGCCGCCAGGGGTATGTCCTGGGCAATCTTCGCAGCGAGCGCAACGAGGTCTCCGAAATCGAGGACGCCGCGGTTCCTCTTGGCCTCTTGGTAACGCCCCACCATGTCCGCGACGCTGGCCCTGGTCCGCAACATGGCGCCTAGATCGCCGGCAGCTTGGGTTGGGTTCTTTTTCGCGGCGGACATATAGGGCAATTGGGCGAATTCGGACACCCGGTCCATTAACCAGCCCTGAACTTCGGCGGGTTCGCGCAAGTGTTCGGCGCACTCGCCGGCCAACTGCATCACGGCATTGACCAACGTGGACTTGGCAGCGGTGAAGTGCTCATAGTCGCCGTCGTACGCTTCGACCACTTCGCTCGCAAGCTGCCACGCCTGGGCGCCGCCAAGCAGGACCACATCGCGCTCGATACCCAAGCGCAGGCCGTAGTCGGACACGATACCGCTGGCGTAGGAGTGGTAGGTAGACACTTTGGGTTCAAGCTCGTCGGAGCCTGCAACCCCCTCCGGGAAGCCGTACTCCCCGTTGTCCGAGGATGCGATGCGCTGCAGGGTGGCCAATTTCGCGCGGATGCGGCTGGCCAGCTCCCCTGCGGCTTTACGGGTGAAGGTGACGCCAAGGACCTCTTCGGGGCGAACCCACCCGTTCGCGACGAGCCACACGACACGGTCCGCCATGGTAGCGGTCTTGCCGGATCCAGCGCCGGCGATGACCAGCCGGGGGGTCAACGGTGACGCAATAATGGCGGATTGCTCTTCCGTGGGACGGTTCCGCTCGCCGAGGATATCGGTCAATTCGCCGGGCGAGAATCGAGGTTCCGGCAGTACGGCGGCTTCTTCGGAGGCCTCTCCGGCTTCGATTCCGGCGAGTGTCTGGACGGTCATTCGGTGACCTGCTTTCCCCTGGCGCACAATGGGCAAATATCGGGCAGTCGGCAGCCGTGGCCTCCGTGGCTGCCTTTTGAGGGATCGTGGCGTGCTTCGAAGCTTGCTCCGGCCATGAGCACGGCGGCCTCACTGACGAGGTCCTGCGCCCAGTTATCTCCCGGATCCAGGGGCTCTTGCGCTTGGACCACGGGCGTCTTCGTCTTGGTTCCCAACTGTGCCAGGACGGCACCGCCCGGAAGCCCCGGAACAGGGAGGTCCTGGAACGCCCCGTGCAACACGGCCGCCTGATACGCACCGAGCTGGGGGTGCGTGGCGAGTTCGGCTTTGCCAGGCTGGCGTTTGCCGGTCTTGAGGTCGACAATCACCAGCCTGCCCTCCGTATCTATTTCCAAACGATCCACTTGTCCCCGAAGCACAGCGTTCCGGCCAGCATCGGGATCCTCGGCACCGTGGCCCAGGCGCACTTCCGGCAGCGGAACCTCGAAGTCCGCTTCGACCGCCGCCAGGCTGCGGCCCTCGCTCCGCATGACAAGGACGTATTGGGCGAGTTTCCGGACCATCTGCTCTGCCCGTTGGAAGTCCAGCCTGCCTTCCCAGTTGTCCTTCATGCCCAGGGTGGGCCAGCGACGCACGAGCTCCGCGACATACTCGGCGCCGGAAGCTTCGGGCAGTTCCTGGGCAATCGCATGGACCAAGGTGCCCAGGCTACGGGCAAAGTCGGTAGCGGCTTCGCCACCTGCCGCTTGGACAAACCAGTCCAAAGGCGATTTGTGCACAGTTTCGACCTTCGAAGGAGAAACGTACACGGTGCCTTCCGCCGGCACTACCGGCGCGTCGCTGCTGAGCGGTGCCAATCCCCACCAGGAATCCGGATGCGCCCCCGGCACTGCAGGCGACGCGGTGGCGAGGTGTGCCAGCACGCGCGCGGCTTCGGCGGCGTCCTCGGCCACGCCCGGTCGGGCAAGCGCGGCGTCGTCCGGCTGAACCCGCTGCCTCAACTCGGCCACCAAGGCACGCAGGGTCATGGGCCGGCCAACCGGCGTGTACTCACGTTGGTACTGCCCCGGCTCCAAAGGCGCCACATAGTCGAGAAAGGCAGACTGCTGCTCGTCTTCCGAAGAAACCGCGGTGCAGATGAGGACTTCCCGGGCACGCGAAACGGCTGTGGAGAAGCTCCGCAGTTCGTCGTAGCGGATATCCCTCAGCCTGCTGAGGGGCCCGCGCTGCAAGGCGTGTTCAACTCCATGCTCCACGGCATCGGCAAACAAAGTACTGCCGAGGAGCTCACCCCGGAGCCTCGTATTGGGCCAGACTCCCTCCTGCAGCCCCGCCACGATGACCACGGCCCACTCCCGCCCGGCCGCGCTGGCCGGCGTCATGAGCTCCACCGCCTCCTCCAACTGGGCCCTGGCGGCAAGGGTGTCCATGGGGAGTTCCTGGCTGAGCAGATACTCCAGGAACTGTTCGGGACCGGAGCCGGGAAGCTGGTCGACATAGCGCTCGGCGGTGTGGAACAAGGCCATCATGGCGTCGAGGTCCCGGTCCGCGCGGGCGCCGGCAGCGCCGCCGTCGAGCGCCATTTCCGTCCAGCGTGAAGCCAGCCCCGTGGCTTGCCACAACGCCCACAAAACCGTCTCCGCGTTGGCTCCGGGTTCGGCGGCCGCCGAACGTCCCGCCGCGATCATGCGGGCCAAACGCCGGGCCGAGCTACCCTCGATGCCCAAAGAACCCAGTGCCCCCGGCTCCAGCAACGCTTCGACCAGCAACGCATCGCTGGACCGTCCACCACCGCCCAAGAGCTCCTCCCGGCGTAAGGATTGGCGCAGGCGGCGCAACTCGATAGCGGTAGCCCCGCCGATCCTCGACGTGAGAAGCGAGACGGCAGACTCAGGCGTCAGATTGGCGGCGTCCAAAACCACCCCGTACACCTCGAGCAGGGGACGGACAGCCACTTCGTCGCGGACAGCGGAATCCGCAACGGGGACACGGACGGGGATTCCCTGACCGCTCAGGTACCGCTGCAGTTGCGCCAATTGCCCGCCGTTGCGCACGATCACTGCGATGTCGCCGAACTCGTAGTTCCCGCGCAGCTGGGCTTCGAGGATGCGTTGTGCCACGTAGCGCAATTCATGGACTGTGGAGGGCAGGACATGTGCTTCGACCCGGCCCGCGGCTTGATTGGCTCCGGAACGTGCCACCTCCGCCGATGCGGGAAGTGGGTCCAGGCGCCGGGCCAGCTGCCCTCCCGCGCGCTGCGAAATACGCGCAGCGACGCCCGTCCACGCTTTTGCGACACCGGGCAGGTGCCGGTGGGTGTGCCATAGAGGAAGCTCCCGAACGACACCTTCAAGGCCGCCGAGAAGCCGCGGGAGTTCGGCGACGAGGTCCGGACGGGCACCGCGGAATCCCTGGACCACGGTGTCCGGGGAGGACGCCACCAAAACGTCCTTTCCTTCGGCGATGTCCGCGAGCAGTTCAAACACTGCGGGATTTGCCTCTTGGACGTCGTCCACGAGTATCAACTGCAGCCGCTCGCGCTCAGCCGCCAGGAATCCGGGCGAGTCCTGGAAGATCTGGCGCGCGGCGGTGATGATTCCGGCCGGGTCGAAGGCTTCCGGCATGCGCAGGTCCAGGACGTCGCGGTACTCCGAATAGAGGTCTGCGGCGGCTATCCAGTCCGGCCTGCCGCATTCGTAGGCGAGCGACGTAAGATCATCCGCCGTGCGGCCGGATTCGATGATCCGGTCGAAGAGCTGCCGGATCTCCTGCCGGAAGCCACGCGTGGGCAGCGCGGCGGACAAGTCCTGCGGCCAAGGAAGTTCAAAACCCGGCCGGGCGTGCCCCTCCAGCAGTTCCTTGATGATGAGGTCCTGTTCCGGCCCCGAGAGCAACTTGGGCGGCCGCTGCAGCGGCAGCACGCCCTCGGCTTTGGCTCGCCGGATCAGGTCGAAAGCGTATGACGCCCAAGTGCGCGCCGGCGTCGTACTCAAGCTGCGGTCCAAGCGCCCCGTAAAGGTGTCCCGCAACGCCGACGCCGCATGCCGACCGGGTGCGAGAATCAGGATCCGTTCCGGATCCACGCCGTCACGCTGAACCCGCCGGACGGCGGTTTCCACCAGCACAGTGGACTTCCCGGTGCCGGGCGCCCCTGGTATCAGGACCGGCCCGGATCCGTGCGGGAGCCCGACGACGGCGGCCTGGTCTGCGGACAACTCCGGCGCTGCGTAGTGGACCTCGCGCGGCGGAAGCAGGCGCAAGCGGGCAGGCGCTTGCCGCGATGGTGCTTGTCGCGATTGTGCCTGCCGTGGCGCCGGCGTTGCTTCCTGCGTTGTTGCTTGAGGTGTCGGTGTTGGACTCACACGGTCATTTCATCATCGGGTACCGACAATTTATGGAGCTGACGCTCGAGTTGCTCAGAGATCGCATCGATACTGTCGAAGTCACGGTCCGTCGGGGCCCACCGGGCGAGGGTCAGGTCAACGCGCCAGCGGCCTTCGCCGATCCGCAGATACTCCGCGTAGGCGCCGTGCAGCGGCGTTCCCTCGTCCACGTAGTGGTGCAGCGCTTCCGACTCAAGGCCTGGGGGCGCCTCGCCGCTGGCACGCAGTACGCGCCACCAAGCCACGGTGCTTCCGTGGTGGCTCATGACCGATCCGATCTGCCGGGGACCGCCCGAGCCCAGAAGCTCGGCAACATCCCCATAGGACACGGCAACGCCGGGCGGCATGAGATCCACGACGGCCAGCACCGCCGTCACAAACTCCATCCGCATGCCCCCAGCCTATCGGCATGGGCCGCCGGATCGGCGCAGAAGGAGTGTCGCTCCGGTTCTTGTCGGAGGGCGCCGGTAGCGTTGAAGCATGAGCTCCTGGAATACCCTCCCCCGCGCCGCGTTCGACCTTGAGACCACGGGACGGAACTCCCGTTCCGCGAGGATCGTCACCGCTTCGATCACCGTAGTGGACGACGACGGCGGCGTCATCAAGGAACTCGAATGGTTGGCGGATCCTGGTATCGAGATTCCCTTGGAGGCCAGCGAGATCCACGGCATCACCACGGAAAAGGCGAGGGCCGAGGGCCGACCGGCAGCAGAAGTGACGCGCGAAGTTGCCGCCGCACTCCAGGAACTGTTCGACGACGGCGTGCCGGTCATTGCGTTCAACGCGAGCTATGACTTCACGGTCTTGGCCGCCGAATCCGCCCGCTACGGCGTGCCGCAACTGAGCCGTTTCCCCGTGCTTGACCCCTACGTCATGAACAAGCAGGTCGACCGGTACCGCAAGGGCAAGCGGACCCTGACCGCTTTGTGCGAGGAATACGGGGTGAACCTCGATAACGCCCATACCTCCGCTGCGGACGCCCTCGCCACCTTGCGCGTCCTTGATGCCATGGCCGGCAAGTTCCCGAAGCTGCAAATGCCCGCCTCCAAGCTGCATCACCTCCAGGTTGATTGGGCAGCCGCACAGGCCGCCGATTTCCAGAGCTACCTGCGCAAGACCAAACCAACGGCAGTCATCGAAGGCAATTGGCCGGTTCTTCCCCCGGAAGATGCCAGCCGCGGAGACTTCTAAGGCTTCCGGACTTTCAAAACGCCCGTCCACGTACCGGACGCTTTTCCGGCGTCCGCATGATGGGACGCACGTCACATCGCTGTTGCTGCCTGAAAGCCAGCTGGACGTCAGTCACGAATTCCCCACGATACCCGAGTGACGCGGCACCTCAAGGGCACTTTCCACACTTCGCTGAATTTAATTCGGAGTTTCCGGGAATCGCACGCCTTATCGTCGTCAATTTATAGCTGAATGAGTGGATGACATAATTAAGTTTGGCGGGTCGAGTTCTGATATTGCGGCCCAAACCTGCTTTGGCTGCGTTCCCCGCCCGTCTCGATACGAACGCGTGTTCCCCGATGAAAGTGATTTGCTTGATGAAAATCAAAGCCCTGAAGTGGTTCTCTGCTGTCCCTGTGGCTGCAGTTCTCGCCGTCTCCCTGGCCGCCTGCGGTGGCGGAGCGGGCAGCACCAGCAGCGCCTCGCCGACCGACGCCCTCCAAGGCAGCGACCAGAAGACGCTGGACAAGTACACCACCAAGGACGTCACTCCGGTGGACAAGATCGACAAGTCCAAGCTGGGCCTGATCACCGACGGCACCCTGCGCGTCGGCACGCTCTCGGACGCCCCGCCGAACATCTTCATCGATCCCTCAGGCAAGTTCACCGGCTATGACAACGAACTCCTGCGCGCCGTCGGCGCCAAGCTGGGCCTCAAGGTCGAGTTCGCCTCCACTGACTTCTCGGCGCTGCTCTCCCAGGTCAAGAACAAGCAGTTCGACGTCGGATCCTCCTCGATCTCCACCACGGACAAGCGCCGCGAGACCGTCGGCTTCACCAATGGTTACGACTTCGGCTACATGGCCGTCGTGACCAAGACCGACTCCAAGGTCAAGGGCTTCGCGGACCTCAAGTCCGACGTGCGCATCGGCGTCGTCCAGGGCACCGTCCAGGACGACTACGTCACCAACACGCTCAAGCTTGAGCCTGTCCGTTTCCCGGACTACAACACGGTTTACGCCAACGTAAAGAGCGGCCAGGTTGACGCTTGGGTCGCCCCGTCGCAGCAGGCAACCGGCCAGGTCAAGGACGGCGACAACACGAAGATCGCCGAAAAGGTCGTCAACACCCAGAACTTCACTGCCTGGGCCGTGAACAAGGACAACCAGCCCCTGATCGACGCCCTCAACTCCGGCCTTGACGCCGTGATCGCAGACGGTACCTGGACCAAGCTGACGGCCGAGTGGTACAAGGACCGCCCGACCCAGGCGGAGCAGACCCCTCAGGGCTGGAAGCCGGGCAGCAAGGCCGTCCAGATCCCGGCCAAGTAACCCAGGCGTTCCATGGATCTCCAGGAAATCCTCAAGCAACTCGGTGAGACCTTCCTCGATTGGAAGGCGATAGGCGAAGTCATCCCCAAGATGTTCGCCGTCGGCTTGCCGAATACCATTGTCTTGGCCGTCACCTCGGGCGTGATCGGAACTGTGCTCGGCATGGCGCTCGCCTTGATGGGGATCTCCCGGAACCCCGTGGCCCGGTGGATAGCCCGCATATACACCGACGTCCTTCGTGGGCTGCCGCCCGTCCTCACCATCCTCGTGATCGGCCTCGGCTTCGGCCCCATCATCCGTCAGCTGAGCGGCTCCACGAGTCCGTATCCGTTGGCCGTCGCGGCGCTGTCCCTGATGTCGGCGGCGTACATCGGCGAGATCTTCCGTTCCGGTATCCAGAGCGTTGACAAGGGTCAGCTAGAGGCAACGCGTGCCCTGGGGTTCGGCTACGGCCCTGCCATGCGGCTTGTGGTGGTTCCCCAGGGCGTCCGGCGGGTCCTGCCGGCGCTGGTCAACCAATTCATTGCGTTGATCAAGGAGTCGTCGTTGGTCTTCCTCCTTGGCTTGCTGGCCTCAGAGCGCGAGATCTTCCAGATTGGCAAGGATGCGGCCTCCACGAGCGGAAATCTGTCGCCCTATGTAGCGGCAGCAATCTTCTACCTGGCGCTGACCATTCCATTGACGCACTTCGTGAACTGGATTGACCGCCGCCTCAGGACAGGCCGGCCGGAAAAGAAGGAACCGGACGAGGCAGCCGCCGTCGTCGGGAAGGGAGCCCAGGCATGAGCGAATTCGCTTCAGGAACCCTGACGGCCAAGAACATCCACTTGTCCTTCGGGTCGAACCATGTCCTGCGCGGCATCGACCTGCACGTCGAGAAGGGCACCACGGCTTCCGTGATCGGCCCTTCCGGCTCAGGGAAATCCACGCTCCTGCGCGTTATGAACCGGCTCATCGAACCCGAGCAGGGCGACATTTTGCTCGATGGCCGTTCGGTACTCAAGGACAACCCGGATGAACTGCGCCGGCGGATCGGCATGGTCTTCCAGCAGTTCAACCTGTTCCCGCACAAAACGGTGGCGGAGAACGTCTCCTTGGCCTTGCGGAAGCTCCGTGGCATGTCCAAGGAGCAGGCACGGGAAGACGCCTTGGCCCAACTGGACCTCGTAGGGCTCAAGCACAAAGCCGACGTCCGGCCAGCCAACCTCTCCGGCGGGCAACAGCAGCGAGTGGCCATTGCCCGCGCGCTTGCCATGAAGCCCGAGGTGATGTTCTTCGACGAGGCAACATCGGCCCTGGACCCTGAACTGGTCAAGGGCGTGCTCGCGCTCATGACCGATCTGGCCAAGGGCGGCATGACCATGGTGGTGGTAACCCATGAGATGGGCTTCTCAAGGAACGTCTCCGACACCGTGACGTTCATGGACGCAGGCGTCGTCGTAGAGACGGGTTCGCCGGAACAACTCTTCACCGAGCCGCGGACCGAGCGCCTGAAGGGCTTCCTTTCGGACGTGCTCTAGGCCTTAGCAACGGGGAATCCCCGGCTTTCAGACGAAACACCCCTCGTGGTGAGCCGTCCGGTAGCCGGGGATTTTTCGTGGCCGGAGCTACTTCCCGGCCTTCACCTGAAGGACAGTCAAGGCCGCGGCATCCACTGAGTCGCGGAATCCAGGATCGGTCTGCGCCCGTTGCAGCACCTGGGCATACATCGCCGGAACTGAAGCAGTGTCCGCGCACAGAACCATGGTGCCGCCCGCCCCGATGAAATTCGTTGCCCTGTCCCCCATGCTCCAGGGCGACAGCTGCACGGCATTGCACAGATCATCGGACACGATGACGCCGGTGAACGCTGCGTCCGTCCGCAACATGGTGCGCATGATCACCGATGAAAACGGCGCCACATGGTCGGGATCGATCTTGTCGTAGTAGGCGTTCGAAATCATGACCCACCGGAGTCCCCGGTCGATCGCTGCCTTGAACGGCATCACGTAGGGATCCGTCCGGGTGGTTTCGGTGTCGTGGACGTTCGCGCTGACGTCGGTGTTCAGGCTGACGCGCCCCATTCCCGGAAAATGCTTGACCACCGGCGCCACCCCTGCGTCCCGCAATCCGTCCGCCATCGCGTTCCCATGCTCGGACACCGCCGCCGGATTGAAGCCGTATTCGCGCTTGAACGCCCCAATGGGCTTATTCGAGGGTGCAAATTCGGGGCTGGGCACCGTATCCAGTACGGGTGCCAAATCAACATTCACTCCGGCCTGCAAAAGTTGGGACCCCCAGTTCCGGGCGTCGGCGCGAAGTTGTTCCGGGCTCGAATTCCCTTGGTCCAAGGCTGCGGGAATAGGCAGGAACCCGGGTCCCCGGAGGACTTGAACAGAGCCGCCTTCCTGGTCCGTCGCGACGGACAGCGGCAAGCCACGGCTTGAGGCCGGCGAAATGCCCGCCCTCAGCTTTGCCACAACTGATGCCGTCGCCGCGACCCCTGCCTGGCTTCGTCCCGCCAGATAGATATTGCCCACGTGGTTGTTCAGGAGGTCAGCCACCGCGCTCGAATCGCTTCCGTCGGCCTTGGCCGCCACCATGAACAACTGCCCTACCCTTTGTTCCAGGGTCAGGCCCGCGAGCCGCTGTTCCGGCGTCGGGTGTGGAGGCGGCGGCAAGTCAGTGGGCCCGGCGGGAGTAGCAGAAGCAGGCGGCGATCCCGCGGGCGGCGAGCTGGAAAAACCAGGCGTCGGGACGGCCTGTGGGGCAGTTGGCGTGGCGGGCGGGTCCCCGGCCCCCACCAAACCGCCGTCAGCGGTATCGGCATGCGCAATTCCGGCGAATGCCCCGGCCATCAGGGCGAAAAAGATGAACAGTGGAATTCTGGACGGCTTGAGCAGATGAATCATCGCCTTGTCGATTCGATCGTTGCCCACAGCCTGCTCCCCGGCCGGCAGTGGGCGCAAGGAACAGGCTGCAAAGCATCGGAAAAGCGCCGTAGGTCAGGCTGCGGCCTCCGCGGCCGCCTTGGCCGCAGCGGGAAGGGCGTCGAAAATCCGGTTCATCGCGGCATCGTCGTGGGCAGCGGAAAGGAACCACGCCTCGAAGACCGACGGCGGCAGGTAGACACCGGAGTCCAGCATGGAGTGGAAGAACGGTGCGTAGCGGAAGACGTCCTGGGCCTGGGCGTCGGCGTAGTTGTGGACTCCGTTGACCGACGTACCGAAGGCCACCGAGAAAAGGTTCCCTGCGCGCTGGATCGAGTGGTCCACGCCTGCGGTGTCCAGCGCCGATGAGAGTGCCGCCGAGAGTTCCAGCGAGCGGGCATCCACGAAGCTGTAGACCTCCGGCGTCGCGAGCGTCAAGGTGGCGACGCCGGCGGCCATTGCCACAGGGTTCCCGGACAAGGTTCCTGCCTGGTACACCGGGCCAAGGGGCGCAAGGTAATCCATGACGTCGGAACGTCCGCCGAGCGCCGCCGTCGGCATCCCGCCGCCGATGACTTTGCCGAAGGTCAGCAGGTCCGGCGTCCAGCCTTCCTGGCGGCCTGTGAGGCCCCAGTAGCCCGCGTAGCCGGTGCGGAAGCCGGTGAGCACTTCGTCCAGGATCAACAGCGCGCCGTGTTCGCGGGTGATGCGGGACAGGCCTGCGTTGAAGCCGTCGTTCGGCGTGACCACGCCCATGTTGGCGGGAGCGGCTTCGGTGATGACGGCAGCGATGTTGTTGCCGTGCGCAGCAAAAGCGGCTTCCACCGCACCGAGGTCGTTGTACGGCAGGACGAAGGTTTCAGCGGCGGCAGCTTCGGTGACACCGGCTGAACCGGGCAGAGCCATGGTCGCAAGGCCCGAGCCAGCCGCGGCGAGCAGCCCATCGAGGTGACCGTGGTAGCAGCCGGCGAACTTGACGATCAGGTTGCGGCCAGTGAACCCACGGGCCAAGCGAACGGCGGTCATGGTGGCCTCGGTGCCCGTGGACACCATGCGGATGCGTTCGACGGCGGAGACGCGTTCCTTGACGATCGCGGCGAGGTTTGCCTCATCGGGCGTCGAGGCACCAAAGGACAAACCGCGGTCGACGGCGGCATGGACGGCGTCGAGGACTGCCGGATGTGCGTGACCCAGGAGCGCCGGACCCCATGAGCAGACGAGATCGACGTATTCGCGGCCATCTGCGTCGGTGAGGTAGGGACCCTTCGCCGAAACCATGAACTTCGGGGTGCCGCCGACGGAGCCGAAGGCGCGCACCGGAGAGTTGACGCCGCCGGGCATCAGGGATCGGGCGCGGTCGAACAGCTGGTCGGAGACAGGGGTGTTTGAAGTCATGGTGTCCATTCTTTCAGGGATTCGGGACGGTTCAGGCACCGGAAAAGTGGGCTCAGGCGTCGGCAAGCTGCTCGGCCACCAGTGGGGCCACCACAGTGCCGAAGAGTTCGATGCAACGCATCATGGATTCGTGGGGCAGGGTTCCGTTGCTGTATTTGAGGTCGAAACGGTCAACGCCGAGGTTCCGCTTCAGCAGGACGATCTTCCGGGCGACCGTTTCCGGGGAACCGACATACAGGGCTCCTTCGGGTCCGCACATGGCGTCGAACTCGCCCCGGCTTGCCGGTCCCCAGCCGCGTTCCGCGCCGATGCGGTTTCGCTGGGCCAGCCAATGCGGGAAGAGTTCCTCCCGGGCCTGCTCGTCGGTTGGGGCAACATAGCCAGGCGAGTGCGTGGCAATTTGCTGCATGGGGTGCCCGTATTTTTCCATTGCCTCGCGGTAGAGCTCCACGAGCGGGGCAAAGCGGCGCGGTTCCCCGCCGATGATGGCGAAAATGATGGGGTAGCCGTATTGGGCGCAGCGCAACACTGATTCTGGAGTACCGCCCACACCGATCCACGTTGGCAGCAAGTGGTGTTCCAGCGGCGGAAAGACGCTCATTCCGTTCACGTTCGGCCGGGTGCGGCCTTCCCAATGCACCGGCTTCTGCGCCCGGACCTTGTCGAAGAGTTCCAGCTTCTCCTCGAACAGGACTTCGTAGTCGGCCAGATCCAGGCCGAACAGCGGGAACGATTCCACGAACGAGCCGCGGCCCAGCATCACCTCCGCACGACCATTGGAGAGCGCGTCAACGGTGGAGAAGCGCTGGAAGACCCTGATGGGGTCGTCGGAGCTGAGCACGGTGACGGCCGAACCGAGCTTGATCTGCGATGTCCGGGCTGCCGCGGCCGCGAGGAAAACTTCGGGCGCCGAGACGGCGAAGTCGCGCCGGTGGTGCTCCCCCACCCCAAAGGAGTGAAGCCCGACGGCGTCTGCCAGCTCCGCTTCCGCCAGCAGCTCCCGCAAGACCTGGGCATGCTGTTTCGGGTTGCCGTCGGCGTCCACCCCGGCGTCACCGAAAGTATTCAGCCCGAGGAGGATCTCCGCGGCTCCGACAGGGGCCGTGGGAGTGGAAGCGGTATCGGTCATCAGGACTCCTTAAGCCAGCCGGCAAGTTCGGAGGCCCAGTACGTCAGCACCATGTCGGCGCCGGCCCGCTTGATGCCGAGCACGGATTCTGTGATGGCGCCGCGGCGATCGATCCAGCCGTTCGCGGCGGCCGCTTCGATCATGGCGTATTCACCGGAGATTTGGTAGGCCGCCACGGGTACCGGGCTCATGGCTGCGACGTCGGCGAGGATGTCCAGGTAGCTCATGGCCGGCTTGACCATCACCATGTCAGCGCCTTCTTCGAGGTCGAGTTCCACCTCGATGATGGCTTCCCGGCGGTTGGCGGCATCCATCTGGTAGGTCCGGCGGTCACCCTTGAGCTGTGAGTCCACGGCTTCGCGGAAGGGGCCATAGAAAGCGGAGGCGTACTTCGCCGCGTAGGCCAGGAGCGCGGTGTTCTGATGTCCGGCCTCTTCAAGGGCCTGGCGAATCACGGCGATCTGGCCATCCATCATCCCGGACGGCCCTAGGACGTGGGCACCGGCGTCGGCCTGCGCTACTGCCATTTGGGCGTAGATTTCGAGGGTGGCGTCGTTGTCCACGTAGCCGTTGGCGTCCAGGACACCGCAGTGGCCGTGATCGGTGAATTCGTCGAGGCATACATCGCCCATGACCACCAGGTCATCGCCGACTTCTGCGCGGACGTCGCGGATGGCCTTGTTCAGCACGCCGTCGGGATCCAGGGAAGCTGTGCCGCGGGCATCGCGGACTGCCGGAACACCGAACAGCATGATTCCGCTGACACCCAATTCCACGGCTTCGGCAGCGGCGCGTTTGAGCGAGTCCGTGGTGTGCTGCACGACGCCGGGCATGGAACTGATCGGAGCCGGTTCGCTGAGTCCTTCGCGAATGAAGGCGGGCAGGATGAGGTCGGCGGGAGCCAGCCGGTGTTCGGCGGTCATCCGGCGCATGGCGGGGGTGGTGCGGAGCCGGCGGGGCCGGTGGTTTGGAAAGCTCAACTTTCGTTCCCTTCGGTGTCGAATACGGTGCGTAGGGCGGCCACGATGCCGGCGGGTGTGGGTTCCTTGGCGGTTGCCGCGACCGGGATGCCGAGGGCGGCCGCCTCTGCCGCCGTCGAGCGCCCGATCGCAATGAAGCGGCAATCCCGCAGCGGCGCCAATGAGGCGCGGATGCGGCGGGCAGCGCTGGGTGAAGCGGCGACGACGGCGTGGAGCCGTCCGCCGGAAAGCTCGGCCTTCGCGGCTTCCGGGGTGAGCTCCGGCGCCCCGGCCCCGCCCGCGTGCCAGCCGTTCGCTGCTGCCAAGGCGGCAGTCAGCCGGCGTTCGGGGGCCGCAGGGTAGTCCACGGTGTGGTAGGCCGTCACTGCCTGGACCGAGGCCCCCTTGGCTTCGATACCGTCCAACAACATCGCGTCGGCAATGTCCGCTTGGGGCAACAGAACGTTGGCCGGGCCTGTCGGCCAGGCGGAGACGAGTCCTGCGGCCGACTGGACGTCCTCCGGCGCGAGGTCCACCGGAATGCCTTCCGCCTCGAGGACCCGCCTGCTCGACGGACCGATCGTCGCGATCCGGACGGACTCCGGAATCAGCTCCTTCAGCTCCAAGCGCCGCTCTGCTGCCTTTTCCTTCAGGGCACGCACAGTGGTGATGCTGCTGACCACCAGCCAGCTGTACGCTCCCGCACGGAGCGCGTCCAAGGCGACCTCAAGGGAATGCTGGTCTCGGGCACGCTCGAAGTCGATCAACGGCAACAGGAGCGGCTCCGCGCCGGCTTCGCGCAGGGCGCTGACCAGCGGGGCGGCACGATCCGGGCTGCGCGTCACAAGAATCCGGGCGCCTTCAAGGACCCGGGCCTCTCCCGACTTCACCGCGCTGTGCCGTCCCATGGTCTCCTGTTGGCTCCGGTTATCGGGAAGCTGCAAGATCTGTGATGTCCGCGGCACCCGCGGCAAGCAGGAGCTCGGCGACTTCGATTCCCAGCAACGTGGCGCCCACCTCAGTGAGCCCGTCCGTGGCTTTTTTCTCACGCACCGACTTACTCCCGTCCACAGCGCAGACGACCGCTTCCAGGTAGAGCATGCTGCCCTTGCGGTAAGCGTAGGCGCCCACGGGCGCAGCACAGCCGGCTTCGAGGCGGGCCAGGACGGCCCGCTCCGCAGTGACGGCAAGCCGGGTGTCTTCGTCGTTGAGCGCGGCCAGGGCCTGGGCGAGTGCCCCCTGGGAACCTTCACCGGAGCCGGACTGCCCGGGTGCGTCGGCCGTGCGGCACTCGATCGCGAGTGAACCCTGTCCGGGGGCAGGAAGCATGATGTCGGTCTCAAAGAACTCCGTCACGACGTCGAGCCTGCTGATCCGTTCCAGTCCCGCGGCGGCGAGGACGACGGCGTCGAGGTCGCCGGGTGCGTCTTCTGCATTCCCGGCGAGCCCCGGAACACGGCCCAGCCGGGTGTCCACGTTGCCGCGGATGTCCACGACGTCGAGATCCGGGCGGGCGGCGCGCAACTGGGCGGCGCGACGCGGCGATCCGGTGCCGACCTTGGCGCCGGCCGGAAGGTCCGCCAGCTTGAGCCCGTCACGGGCGCACAAAGCGTCCCTGACGTCGACGCGCTTGGGCGTTGCGGCGATGGTGAGTCCGAGTGCCGCGCCCGTGGGGAGATCCTTCAAGGAGTGCACAGCAACGTCGCAAGCGTTCTCCAATAGCGCGTCGCGAAGCGCGGCGACGAACACTCCGGTGCCGCCCATCTGGGACAGGGAACCCGTCCGGACATCGCCTTCAGTCTTGATGCGCACCAGTTCAACGGGAAAGCCACCGACGGCGGCCAGCTGGTCCGCGGCCTGCTGGCTCTGGGTGAGCGCGAGTTTGCTCGCGCGGGTACCGATCCGAACGGTCATTTCGCGCTTTCTCCTGCGGGGTAGGCATCGTGTCCGGTGCCGACTGTGGTGTCCGCACCCGCAATCGTGGGCTTCTCTCCGCGGAAGTTGGCGCAGCAGCCCGGACGGCAGATGTCGTACCACGGGCCCAGCCCGGTCATGGCGGGGCGATCGGCGATGTTGTTGGCCACCGTCCGCTCGCAAATGAGGTCCACCAGGCCGGAAACGAACTTGCGGTGGGTTCCAGGCGTGGGAACCCGTGTTGCGGCGAGGCCGAGGTTCTTGCACGTTTCCAGGGCCTCGGTGTCGAGGTCCCAGGCCACTTCCATGTGGTCGGAGACGAAGCCAAGGGGTACGATCACGACGCCCTTGATCCCTTGGCCAGCCAGTTCCTCGATGGCATCGTTGATGTCCGGCTCAAGCCACGGAACGTGCGGGGCGCCCGAGCGGGACTGGTACACCAAGGACCACGGCGCGGTGAGCCCGGATTCGGATTCAACCCGCCGGACAACTTCGGCGCCGGCAGCCAGGTGCTGTGCCACGTAGGCCGAGTCCTGCTCGAAGTCGCGGGGCTCGCCGTCCGAACGTCCGGCGGCCTCGGCGTCACGGGTCGGAATGGAGTGCGTCGCGAACAGGATGTGCACCGGCGCGCCCTGGAGGCCGTCCGCTGCCAGTTTCTCCTGGACCTCAGCAAGTCCTGCAGCCGTTCCTTCCACGAAGGGCTCGACGAAACCTGGGTGGTCGAAGTACTGGCGTACCTTGTCCACTTCGAGTTTGCCGTCGAGGCCGGTCTCGGTCAGCGCGATGCCGATGTCCTCGCGGTACTGGCGGCAGCTGGAGTAACAGGAGTAGGCGCTCGTGGTGACCATCAGCAGCTTGCGGTGGCCGGCGTCGTACGCTTCCTGGAGCGTTTGCGGGATGTAGGGGTCCCAGTTGCGGTTGCCCCACAGCACGGGCAGGCTGATGCCGCGCGATGCCAACTCCGCTTCGAGGGCGGCCTTGAGGTTCCTGTTTTGCTGGTTGATGGGGCTGATGCCACCAAAAGCGCGGTAGTGGTGGGACACCTCTTCGAGGCGCTCATCCGGGATCCCGCGGCCACGGGTCACATTGCGAAGGAAGGGAATGACGTCGTCCTGGCCTTCCGGCCCGCCGAAGGAGGCGAGGAGGACGGCGTCGTACTCTTTGGGAGCCATGCGTCCGGCCTCGGTGACGTCATTGACCTCGGTGAGGCTGGCCGGGCCCGCGGAGTGGCGGCCGCTCACGCGAGGACCTCGGCGATCTCCGCGGCGGTGATGCGGCGGCCGGTGTAGAACGGGATTTCCTCGCGGACGTGGTTGCGGGCGTCGGTGGCCCGCAGGTGGCGCATGAGGTCCACCAGGTCAACGAGTTCGGGTGCTTCCAGGCCGAGGATCCATTCCCAGTCGCCCAAGGCGAAGGAGGACACGGTGTTGGAGATGACCTGGGGGAAGTCGCGGCCCAGCATGCCGTGATCGCGCAGCATCTTTCCACGCTCTTCGGCCGGCAGGATGTACCACTCGTAGGAGCGGACGAAGGGGTATACGCACAGCCAGGTGCTGGGCTCGACCCCGCGGGCGTAGGCCGGAACGTGGTTCTTGGCGAATTCGGCTTCGCGGTGGACGCCCATGGCGGACCAGACGATCTCGGTGCCTACGAAGAGCGCGCTGCGGCGGATGTCGCGGACGGCCTGCTGCAGGGCCTCAGGCTTGGCGCCGTGGAGCCACACCATGATGTCGGCGTCGGAGCGCATGGCGGAGACGTCGTAGCTTCCGCGGAGGACCACGCCGTCCTCGGCGAGCTTGGCAGCCAGCTGCTCGAAATCCTGCACAGCGTCGGCGCTGCGCAGGACATCGCCCGACCGCTTGAACACGGTCCACAGCGTAAAGAACTGCTCTTCGGATTCGGCAGTTTTAGTGACAGATTCGGCAGAAGTGTGGCTCATGGTACAAGTCTGCCCCGTCGATGCCGCTAAGTCGAAATGCATCACTTCTACAAGACGTAGAAGTGATGCATTTCACAAAACTGCGTCGATTTGCGCGGAGGTGTCCGCAACCACGGCGGCCAGGCCGTTTCCGGCGAGCCAGCCTCCCACCACGGTCAAGCCGTCGGCTCCGGAGCAGATGCGGCGCACCTCAGCAACGCGCTGTTTGTGACCGACGGCGGCGAACGGCAAGGCCCCCGCCCAACGGACGACGTCCCAATCGAGCACGTCTTCGCGGACAATCGGCACGGTCAGCAAGGTCGAGGCGTCGCGGAGCGCAGCGTCGAGCAGAGCATCGTCATTGAGTGAGGCGACGGATTGCGCGGCCGCCGATCCAGGGGCGTCCGCCCCTTCGGCGCGCCCATAGGACAGGCGCAGCACGTGCGTACCGGGTCCGGCTTCTTCCGCCAGCCAATCCCATTTTGCCGTGGCATGCGTGAGCGCCTTCGCCTCGATCCCGGCGGTCTGCGGGGCGACGAGAATGCCGGTGCCGCGGGGACGACGGTCCAGTTCAGGCACGTCCACCACCAAGGTCACCAGGCTCACCAAGGGACCCGCGGCGGGGCGCAGCGCGGACAGCTCCGGAAGCGCCCCCTCCAGCAACCCGACGGCGGCCGGACCGTCGAGCGCCACCACCAGCCGCACGGCGTCGTACGTTGTGCCCGCAGCGCTGGCCTGCCAACCGCTTTCAGTGCGGCTGATCGCATCCACGCGGGCGCCGGAAACCAGGGCGACGCCCTGCGAACGCAGCTCCGCCACGAGGGCGGAGACCAAGGTGTTCATTCCGCCTTTCAAGCCGCCGACGGCGGATCCGGCCTTCGCCGTTCCGGTCCCGTTTTGCTTTGAAGCAGTTTGTCCTGAACCGGCTGCGCGCTGGCTGGCCACGGCCGCGGCCAATGATCCGTGCTTCCGCAATGCCGCGCGCAAGCCGGGGGCCACCATGTCGACATCGAGCAGTCCCGGATCGGCGGAGTGCACACCCCCGACGACGGGTGCGACGAGCCGTTCGAGCACCCGCTTGCCCATCCGCGCCCGCACCAAGGTTGCGACGCTGGTGACGTCGGCAGAGCTGCCCACCGATGTGGGCAAGTAGCGGTCAAGCGAGGCCCGCAAGGAGCCTGCGAAGCCCAAGGAGCGGCGGACCTCGGGGTCCCAGGGATTCGCGGGAATTCCGAGCACCCCGGTCTTGGGGAGCTCTTGCGGGCCATCCGGCAACTGCACCCAGGCACCCCCAGGATGCGGCGCCACGATGTTGCCACCGAGCCCAAGATCGCGGGCTAGATCGGCCACGGCCGTGGAGCGCGTGGCGAATGACTCGGCTCCGCTGTCCAGCCCAAGGCCGCCAACAGTGTGGCTTCCCACGCAACCGCCCCACGCGTCGCTCGCTTCGAGCACGGTGACACCGAATCCGGCCTTGGCCAGTCCCCGGGCAGCGAGCAGGCCGGAAATGCCACCGCCCACCACGACGGCGGCGAGGCCGGCTGCCGAATGCCCGGGAAGTGCGCGTTCGGGCCGGGTTTGTTCGGACTGTGGGTGCCCGCGGCTCATGCTCGCTATCCTGCCGGGATCGAGTGGATGAGTTCCACTACCCGGGTCAGGACCGCGGGGTCTGTCTCCGGGGGCACGCCATGGCCGAGGTTCAGGACGTGGCCCGGGGCCGCGGATCCGGCTGCGATCACCTCGCGGACATGGGCTTCAAGGACCTCCCACGGCGCGGAGAGCAGCGCGGGGTCGATGTTGCCTTGCAAGGGCACGGTGCCGCCCAGCCGTCGGTTTGCCTCGTCAAGAGGCAGTCGGTAGTCCACGCCGACGACGTCCACGCCGACATCGCGCATCGCGACGAGCAGCTCGGACGTTCCCGTACCGAAATGGACCAGCGGCGCGCCGAGGTGGCGGACGTGGTCAAGGGCGCGGGTCGAGGCGGGTGCAACGTACTTGGCGTAGTCGGCCAGGCCAAGGGAACCTGCCCAGGAGTCGAACAGTTGCCCTGCGGAGGCGCCTGCTTCCAGTTGCGCGCGCAGGAACATGCCGGAGGCGTCGGCTGCCCAATTGGCCAGGGCGGTCCAGGTTTCCGGATCGGCGTGCATCATGGTGCGCGGACCGAGGTGGTCGCGGGAAGGCTTGCCTTCCACCATGTATGCGGCGAGCGTGAACGGCGCGCCGGCAAAGCCGATCAGGGGCGTGGTGCCGAGCTCAGCGACCGTCAGGCGCACGGCCTCGCGGATCGGTTCGAGGGCTTCCCAGGTCAGCTGCGGCAGGGCGGCCACGTCGGCAGCGGTGCGGACGGGCTTGTCCAGGACAGGACCGATGCCGGGCACAATGTCCACGCCCACGCCCGCCAGCTTGAGGGGGATGACGATGTCGGAGAAGAAGATTGCCGCGTCGACGTCGTGGCGGCGAACCGGCTGCAAAGTGATCTCGGAGGCGAGTTCGGGACGCAGGCAGGAGTCCAGCATCGCCACGCCTTCACGGACTTTGAGGTATTCCGGCAACGAGCGGCCTGCCTGTCGCATGAACCACACCGGACGGCGGGACGGCTTGCCTCCGCGGTACGCCTGGATCAGCGGGGAGTCTGCGGTGCGGCCATCCATCAGCGGGTGGCTTGCATCAAGGCTTGAGGCGGCGGTGCCGGAAGTGCCGTTGGCCGGCACAGAATGAGGCAGTGCGGAGCTGGAAGTCATGCCTTCGATTGTGCCGAAGATCGGGGCCAAAAGATAACGACAGCCTGTCCCCCACCATCCGTGGTGACGGGCATCACTCCCGGCAGTGCGGAGAACCACTGACCCGCGTTGTTCTACATGGCGCCGAAAAAGCTATGATTGCTTTGCTGTGGTTCTTTTCTCATTGGTGGCTACACACGCCGACATCGATCTTGAGACCGTCGCTCAGTTGAGCAACGGTTCATCCGAGGTTGCCTCGTCCGCCTTGGCCGATTCCCAACTTGTCTCCGGCGCCGTGGTCCTGGCCACCTGCAACCGCTACGAAATCTACGGCGAAACTCCGCACGCAGAGAATCTCGAAGCGGCCCGCTCGGCGCTCGTCTCGCAGATCAGCGGCCTGAGCGGACTCAACGAGCAACTCGTCTCGCGCGCCTTCAGCACCCGCACCGGCCCTGAGGTCAGCAGGCACCTCTTCGCCGTCAGCGCCGGACTGGACTCCGCCGTCGTCGGCGAACGCGAAATCGCCGGCCAGGTGCGTCGCGCCCTCATCACTGCCCAGCACGAAGGAACCGCGAGTTCCGGACTGGTCCGCTTGTTCCAGGCCGCTTCCAAGACGGCCAAGGACGTCGGAGCCCAGACCGCACTCGGTTCGCGGGGCCTGTCCATCGTTTCAGTTGCGCTGGACCTCGCCACCGACCTCTCCGAGAATGCCGACTGGAGCACCAAGAAGGTAGTTGTCTTCGGGACCGGGGCCTACGCCGGAGCCACGATGTCGCTGCTTCGCGATCGCGGCTGCACCGACGTCTCCGTCTACTCGTCTTCCGGCCGCGCCGAGGCTTTCGTAGCAACCCGCGGCGGAACCGCGCTCGACGCCGAAACCCTCCCTGCCGCCGTCGCTGCCGCCGATGTGATGATCGGTTGCAGCGGATCGGACACCCGCGTTGAGGCCGAAGAGCTCGCCAAGGTCCGCGCTTTGTCCACCCAGACCCTCATCGCGATCGACCTCGCCCTCACCCACGACTTCGACCCCGCAGTGGGCGAGCTCGACGGCGTCGAGCTCCTGACGCTCGAATCCGTGCGGCTCGCGGCGCCCCAGGAACAAGCGGAGTCGCTGGCACAAGCGAGCACCATTGTTTCCGGCGCGGCAGAAGCCTTCGAGCAGGAGCGCGAAGCCCGGTCCGTCGATTCGGCCATTGTGGCGCTGCGCCGACACACCATGAACGTGCTCGACGCCGAGATGGAGAAAGTCCGGGCCCGGCACGGCTGCACCGCCGCGGCCGAAGAGGTCGAGTTCGCGCTCCGCCGCATGGTCAAGCAATTGCTCCACATCCCCACGGTCCGCGCACGCGAACTCGCCGCAAACGGCCAGCAAGACGAGTACGTGGCCGCGCTCGAGGCCTTGTATGGCATCCAGGTGGAGCAGCCGGCTGCGTCACCCGCAGCAGAGTGCCCTGTGGACCACCGCCAAGCACCTCAGCAGGCTGAAAGCGCCTAGCTTCCGCGACCCCGCCCTAGGCGAACGCGTTGACGCCCGTCATTTCGGCAGACACGGCCCACAGCTTCGTTGCGGCTTGCGGGTCCACTGCGTGCGCATCCACTCCCTGGTACCGGGCGAGCGGCGAAGCCGGGTCCGTGGGCTTGGCAATGTCGCAGTCTTCGCAATACACCCCGCCCATGCCTGCCAGGGCCGGGGACGTGGCTGCCCAGGTGGACGTGGCGGCTCCCTGCTCCGGAGTCTTGAAACCCTCCCTGACGTTGCCCGCGTCGTCCATCCAGCCCGCCGCGACCATCTCTTCGCGGGGCAGGTAGCGCTGGAGCTCGGTCATGATGCCGCCGGGGTGGACCGCGAAGGCCCGCACCCCGGAGGAGCGCCCCAGACGGTCAAGCTCGACGGCGAACAGTGCGTTGGCCGTCTTCGCCTGGCCGTAAGCCTTCCATTTGTCGTAGCCGTTCTCGAAGTTGAGGTCCTCGAAACGGATGGGCGAGAGTTTGTGCCCCGTGGAGGACAAGGACACGACGCGGGCCGAGCCGGCAGCTGCCAACGCGGGCCACAACGTGTTGAGAAGCGTGAAATGGCCCAAGTGGTTGGTGGCGAATTGCGATTCCCAGCCCGGACCCACACGTTGTTCCGGGCTGGCCATGATCGCCGCGTTGTTGATCAGGATGTCCAGCGTTGGGTTCGATTCCAGGAAGCGTGCCGCAAAATCCTTCACTGCTTGCTGATCGGATAGATCCAGGCCCTCCACGGTCACTTTCGCCAGGCCGGCCGCGCCGAGGACCTCCTTGGCATGTTCGGGACGCCGGGCGGGAACCGCGACCCGGGCGCCAGCGGAGGACAACGCCCTCACCGTCTCCAGGCCGAGCCCGGAATAGCCGCCCGTGACAATTGCCGTCTTACCGTGAAGGTCCAACCCCGCCACAACGTCAGATGCCGTGGAGCCATGGCCGAAGCCCGATCCGATGGGATATTGCGGTGTGGTCATGGATTCCTCGCTCATATCGGGACCTTTCGTGTTCACGGGCGTTGTGGGGTCAGTAAACCGGCTTGTTTGGCTCGACGTCGTGCACCCACGCCAGGATCCCGCCGTCGAGGTGGCTCACGCGTGTGTAGCCGGCACGCTGTGCAGCCGCGAGCACAGCCGCGGAACGGGTACCTCCCTTGCAGTGGAAGACGATCTCTTTGTCCTGCGGGAGTTCCGTCCAGGCCTCTCCCGCCAGGATGCGTCCCTGTGGGATGAGCACCGAACCGTCGATGCTCACAATCTCGTGTTCGCCGATCTCGCGGACATCCACCAGTTCGAAGTCGCGTTCCCCTGCTGCGCGGGCTTCGAGCATTCCGGAAAGTTCGGTGGGCGTGACGGTCGGAACCGAGTCGCTTGCGGGCGCAGGGGTGATGCCACAGAAAGCCTCATAGTCGGTCAATTCGGTGATCGGCTCGGCCTCCGGGTCTTTCGAA
This sequence comes from Arthrobacter sp. FW306-1B-F12A, assembly GCF_058781865.1. Taxonomy (NCBI): domain Bacteria; kingdom Bacillati; phylum Actinomycetota; class Actinomycetes; order Micrococcales; family Micrococcaceae; genus Arthrobacter; species Arthrobacter sp. FW306-1B-F12A. Next base: position 37,747 of record NZ_JBYSXD010000016.1, on the reverse strand, counting down.
ACCTTGATTTCGCGCCAGCTGCCGCCGAGCGCGTCGAAGAGCGCCACGCGCCCCAGCATGGAGCGCCCGACGCCGGTGATCAGCTTGACTGCCTCGGTCACCATGAGCGAGCCGACAGCGGCGCACAGCATGCCGAACACGCCGCCTTCGCCGCAGGACGGGACCGAGCCGGCGGGAGGGGCCTCCGGGTAGAGATCGCGGTAGCTGGGTCCGTGCTTCTCCCAGAACACACTGACCTGGCCGTCGAAGCGGAAAATGGATCCCCAGACGTACGGTTTGCCGAGAATCGCGGCAGCATCGTTGACCAGGTACCGGGTGGCGAAATTGTCCGCGCCGTCCAGGATGAGGTCGTAGCCCGAGAAAATCTCCAAAGCGTTGGAGGAGTCCAGGCGCACGTTGTGCAGCTGCACGCTGACGAGCGGGTTGAGTTCCTTGATGGCGTCACGCGCCGATTCGATTTTCGGCCGTCCCACATCGCCCACGCGGTGGATGATCTGGCGTTGCAGGTTGCTGAGGTCGACGTCGTCGTCGTCCACGATTCCGAGCGTCCCCACCCCGGCGGCGGCGAGGTAGAGCAACGCCGGAGAGCCCAGTCCGCCGGCTCCGATCACGAGGACTTTGGCATTCTTGAGCCGACGCTGACCGGCCGCTCCGATTTCGGGAATAATGAGGTGGCGCGAGTAGCGTTCCACCTCTTCGGTGGTCAGTCCCGCGGCCGGTTCCACGAGTGGCGGCAGCGAAGACGGCAACGTTTGGGCAGCAAAAGTAGTGGCCATACTTCAAAGTATCCCCGCAGGTGCCGCCCGGTCATATTACTGCGCAGTATTGTGGTCATAACTGCAAGGGGAAAGGCGGCAGACAAGTGGCCGAGAGTGCACGTATCAAACAAGAGGCGCAGGTCAGGCAAGATCGGACCGGTACGCCCCGTTCGGCCAGGTTGCCACGCGATGAGCGCCGGGCCCAGCTCTTGAATGCCGCCTTGGAAGTTTTCGTTGCCAACGGCTTCCACGGTGCGGCGATGGACGAAATCGCCGAGACCGCCCATGTCAGCAAGCCGGTGCTGTACCAACACTTCCCGTCGAAACGGGAGCTCTACATGGCCCTCCTCGACAGCCACCTGGCCACGCTCACGGACCAGATGCTCACGGCGCTGAATTCGACGTCGGACAACAAGGAGCGCGTCCAGGCCGTCATGCGCGCCTACTACCGTTTCATCGCGGGCGATGACCAAGCCCACCGGCTCGTCTTCGAATCCGATCTCATCAATGACCCGGACGTCAGCTCCCGGCTGGAGACTTTCAACCGCACCTTCGCCGACGCCGTCGCCAAGGTCATCGCCGAAGACACCAAGCTGCCCCCGCTGGAGGCCCAGCTGCTGGGCCGGGGCCTGGCGGGAATGGCGCAGGTCAGCGCGCGGTATTGGCTCGAAACCGACGGCGATTTGGACCTCGATGTCGCCAGCGACCTGATCTACCGTTTAGCTTGGCGCGGAATCAGTCGCTTCCCGAAAGAGTCCTAGACTACAAATAGAGGACTGAGTATTTTTTTGATTGGCTGGGAGGCCCCGCTGTGGAAGTAAAGATCGGCATTCAGAATGTTGGCCGTGAGATCGCGCTTGAGTCCGCTCTCGACGCCGAGGCTGTTGCCAAGATCGTGAGCGAGGCCATTGCCAACGGCACGGACCTGCGCCTGACCGACGAAAAGGGCCGCCAGGTCATCGTTCCCGGCAATGTCCTCGGATACGTGGAGATCGGCGCCGAGGAAGTACGCCGGGTCGGCTTCGGCGCCCTCTAAGCAACAGGCAAGAACACCAGCGAGCCAGGAGTCCGCATGCTCTCACTTGTCATCGTGGCGCTAGCCACCATCGCTTCAGGCTTCATTGTCTGGGGAACTGACAAACACCGTGGAACGTACGGAATCACCCTGCCCGCCGGCGTTTCGGTCGCCGTCGCCATGCTGAGTTGGGTGATCTTCATCCAACTTGGCTTTGGCTACCAGCCTGGCGTGACGTGGATCCCGTGGGTCCTGCCCATCATTCTGGGGACCGCGGCGGCCGCCGTGGCGTCCTACTTCCTGGGCCGCCATCGGAAGCGGCACGACACCGCCCAGCTGACCGCGGCGCTGAGGCTCTAACCAGCGCTGCGGCTCTATCTGCAGATCCGGCTCATGGCGTGGCTTCCGGTTTGGCAACTGCCCCGGCTTCCGCGGCCGCTTCGCTGACGCTCTTAGCCGCCCGGACGTCGCGCTGCGTTAGCTCGCTCCCGGCATCGTGGGACGTGTAGCGGATGAACACCCGGTTGTAGCGCCAGTCCAGGTCCGGGTGGTGGTTCTGCTGTTCGGCAATGCGCCCGACGGCGGCAATCAACTCGAGTGCGGCAGCCGACGTCGGGCACTTGTAGGCGGTGACGAGGGCGCCCTGGCGATACCGCCAGTCCGGCAGCTCCGCCAGGGCGTCGTCAATAGTGGACCTGGAAAGAATGTCGTCCTTGCCGGCCATTCGGGGCTCCTTCACAGACGCGGAATCTTCGCAGGAATCCCCGGAGCGGCCAGCGTCGGCCGCTAGAGGAACTCGGCCCGGCCTTCCATGGCCGAGGAGGCCAGGGCGTGTTCCCTGCGCGGGATGCGGCCCGCCTGCTTCGCCAGCCTACCGGCGATGACCGCGTGTTTGAAGGCCTCGCCCATCTGCACCGGATTCTGCGCGCGGGTCACCGCGGTGGCCAGCAGCACGGCGTCGCAGCCGAGCTCCATGGCCAGTGCGGCGTCGGACGCGGTGCCGATGCCGGCGTCGAGCACTACCGGCACCGAAGCGCGGGACACAATCAGCTCGATGTTGTGGGGATTCAGGATGCCCAGGCCGGTGCCGATAGGCGCGCCCAACGGCATCACCGCAGTTGCCCCGAGGTTCTCCAGGCGAAGCGCAAGTACGGGGTCGTCGTTGGTGTAGGCGAAGACCTTGAAGCCGCGGTCCACCAGCTTCTCCGTCGCATCCACCAACTCCACGGCGTCAGGCAGCAGCGTCTGTTCGTCGGCGATGACCTCGAGCTTCACCCAATCCGTTTCCAATGCCTCCCGGGCTAGCTCGGCTGTCATGACGGCATCCTTGGCGGTAAAACAGCCGGCGGTGTTGGGCAGGACACGGATGCCGTGGTCTACGAGCAATTGGAACAGCGAACCGGTTTCCGTCGGTGAGTACCGCCGCATTGCGACGGTAGTGAGTTCTGTGCCGGAAGCCAGCAAGGCTGCCCCGAGGCCGTCGAGGCTCGGAGCTCCGCCGGTTCCCATGATGAGGCGCGAGCCGAACTCAACACCGTCGATCACCAGGGCATCGGTTCGGGTGCCTGCTTCGTGAGTGCTTGCTGTGGTCATGGTTCAGCCTCCCTGTACTGCGGTAACGATTTCGAGTTCATCGCCCTCTGCGAGCGCGGTAGCAGCCCACTGGCTGCGCGGCACCACTTCGGAATTGCGTGCGACGGCGACGCCGATCTTGCGTCCGTCGGCCGCTTGGCCGCTGGAATCCACAACGCGTCCGGTGATGTGGCTGACGAGGGTGGTGACGGAAGCGTCGTCGCTCAGCGTGTGGTCTGCGCCGTTCAATTTGATGTTCATGCGTGGTCCTTCAGAAGGGGATTTAAGGTATCGGCCGATGGGCCGTCTGCGGAAGCCCTTGCTGCTGAGAGCGGGCGGGAGAAGCGGTCCGGGCGGAATTTGTTCCACCGGGAATCGGCGGTGCCATCCATGAGTCCAACGCAGATTTTTGCCGCTGCCGGAGTGAGGAGCACGCCATGGCGGAAGAAGCCGCTGGCCACGATGAGGCCGGGCACGGTTCCTTCCCGACCTTCGACGCGGCCCAGCAGCGGTGCGTTGTCCGGGGTGCCAGGACGGGCCCGGGCAGTTGCTTCAACGAATTCCAGCTCGGCAACGGCCGGAACCAATACCTGGGCGTCGCGGAGCAATTGGTAGACGCCGCCGGCTGACACCGGGTTGGCCGATCCCCCGGACGACGACAATCCGTCCTCACGTTGCGTCGCGCCGATCACGACGGTCCCGTCATCGCGGGGAACGATGTAGACGGGCACTCCGCGCACCATTCCCCGGACCGTGGCGGTGACCAGCGGTTGCAGGTGGTCCGGGACGCGCAGCCGCAGTATGTCGCCGTAGACGGGACGCAACGGGAGCGACAATCCATCCGGCAGTCCTTTCACGCGGGCGGCATCGAGTCCGTTGGCTACCACCGTTTCCGTGGCAAGCACTTCGATGCCTGAGCCGAGCACGGCCCCGACGGCGCGCCCGTCCTCCCACAGGAGGCCCGCCGCAATGTCCCGGACCGCGAAACCGCCTTCGGCCCCCGGAATCCAACTGGAGCTACCTGGCTCGTGGTCTGCCAAAGCGCCTAGAATCGCGGCCGAAAGCCGGCGAGGATCCACTTGGTGGTCGCCCGGGATGTCGAAGGCACAGGAAATCTGCGGGCTCAAGAGCGGCTCACGCTCCCGTGCTTCGCGCAACGGCACGGATTCCACCACCAGGCCATGGGCCAGCTGGACGTCCCGAAGATCGGCGAGCGCCCGGCGGTCCGCTGCGTCCGCACCCACGGCGAGGGTCGGCGTCGTCCGGTAACCCGTGCTGCGTCCGGTTCGTGAGCCGGTCACATTGTGTTCGAAGTCCGGCCACAACGCCGACGATTCGAGCATGAGCTCCAGGAGGTCCTCTTCCTGGTAGTGCAGTTCACTGACTGGTGCCAACATCCCCGCCGCCGCGAAAGTAGCGCCGCTGGCCGGCGCGGGATCGATCAGGGCAACCGAGCGGCCCGACCTTCGGGCTTCCCACGCGATGCCCAGGCCAATGACGCCGCCCCCGATCACCGCCACGTCTGCACGCAGGGGCCCGTGCTGGGTGTTTACTTCGTCCATGGAGTCCTTCCCTACGCCGGTACTAGCCGGATCAGGTCAAGCGGTCGGCGCTGAAGCCCTCTCAGCCGCGCGGCGATTGTGACTGCCGCCGCGGCTCCCGCGGTACCTGCCCAGTTTAGAGGAACTACTCTGTTTCCATGACCCCGCACGATGTCCACACCACCGCCCGCCTGTACCTCTGCACCGACGCCCGCAAGCAACAGGGTGATTTTGAGCAGTTTGTCGATGCCGCATTCGAAGGCGGCGTGGACATCATCCAGCTGCGCGACAAGACCATTGAAGCGGCCGAGGAACTGGAACTCCTGGAGATCCTGCAATCCGTGGCGCACCGTCACGGGCGCCTCTGGGCAGTCAACGACCGCGCGGACGTAGCGTCCCTCGCCGGCGCACCGGTGTTCCATATCGGCCAAAAGGACATTTCGCTGCGCTCGGCCCGGAAGCTGCTCCACGACCCCACCATCATCGGCCTCTCCACGCACACGCCGGAGCAGATTGACGCAGCCATCGCCGCGTCGCCTGGCCGCAGCGGCTTGGACTACTTCTGCGTCGGGCCTGTGTGGGCCACGCCCACCAAGCCTGGACGCTCCGCCGTCGGGCTCGATCTGGTGAAGTACGCTGCCAATGCGGTGAAGCAGGCAGACGAAGAGACCGTCGGCGGCGTAGTGCTTCCTTGGTTTGCGATCGGCGGCATCGATCTCAGCAACGTGGAAGACGTAGTGAGGGCCGGCGCCAGCCGCATTGTTGTGGTCCGCGCCATCACCGAGGCCGGGGATCCGACGGCGGCAGCCCAGGCACTCCTGGCCGCACTGGACGCAGCGGCGGCCTAGCGAGACGCCGGGAGATTTTGGAGTTACCCTGACTTTCGTGTCACATCAGCGCATAGCCCCGAACGTCTCTGAAACGTCGAACCAGCTCGCGGAAGCACTGGCGGCGCTTCGGACCGAACTCGAGCTGCCCGCGGGTTATCCCGCTGAAGCACTGCGCGACGCGGAGGCCGCGGTTTCAGGACACAGGCTGCCGGCGCAGGACCTCACGGGCGTTCCGTTCATCACGATCGACCCGGCCTCTTCCACGGATCTCGACCAGGCCCTCTTCATTGAGCGGTCCGGGAATGGTTACAGGGTTCTCTACGCCATCTCCGATGTGCCCTCCTTTGTGCCACCGGGAGGAGCGCTCGACGCCGAGACCCGCCACCGGGGACAGACGTACTATGCGCCGGACGGCCGCATACCGCTGCACCCCGAGATCATCAGCGAGCACGCCGGAAGCCTGCTGGCGGGCCAGGACTGCGGAGCGTTCGTGTGGGACTTCGAACTCGATGCCGAAGCAGAGTTCCGCACCGTCTCAGTTCGCCGGGCAAGCGTACGCAGCCGCGCCAAGCTCAACTACAAGGGCGTCCAGTCCGCGATCGATTCCGGGACAACTGATCCCGTCCTGCAGTTGCTCAAGGAGGTCGGGCTCAAACGGGTGGAACTCGAACGCCGCCGCGGCGGAGCGAGCCTGAACATGCCTGAACAAGAAATCGTCCAACTGCCCGACGGCGGGGGGTACAGGATCGTCGCAGCTCCCTCGCTGCCCGTCGAGGACTGGAACGCCCAGATTTCGCTCATGACCGGGATGGCGGCGGCCCAGCTGATGCTAGACGGCAAGGTTGGAATCCTGCGCACCATGCCCGCTCCCGATGAGCGCTCGCTGCTCCATTTCAAACGGCAGGCCGGGGCGCTCGGCAAGCCTTGGACCGAGGGGACCAGCTACGGCGAGTACCTGCGGAGCCTCGACGGCAAAGACCCCCGGCAATTGGCCATTCTCCATTCCGCGGGGCTGCTTTTCCGGGGCGCCGGCTACACGCCTTTCGACGGCGAAGTACCGGGCAGCGTCATGCAGTCAGCCATCGGCGCACCATATGCCCACACCACTGCGCCGTTGCGCCGGCTGGTCGATCGTTTTGTCCTGGTCATCTGCGAAGCACTGAGCAACGGAACGGAGATCCCTGCATGGGCCCGGGATGCTTTGCCGAGCCTGCCGGAGATCATGGCGTCATCCGACCAGCTTGCCGCCAAAATGGAGCGCCTCGCCTTGGACACGGTGGAGGCCGCACTCCTGGTGAACCACGTCGGACAGGAATTCGACGCCGTGGTGATTTCCGGATCGAAGCCTGCCAAGAACAACGGAAACGGGAACGGGAACAGCACCAACGGCCACAACGGGAATGGGAATGGGAACGGCAACTCCCACGGCCCCTCCGGCATCGTCCAGATCGCCGAGCCGGCGGTCACCGCTCGTTGCGATGGCGAAATGGAGTCCGGTACGAAGGTCCGCGTGAAACTGCTTGACGCGGACATTGCCACCCGCCAAATCACCTTCGAACTGCTCCAGTAGCGCAATCAGTTCACAGGACCGCGGCCGAGATCCGGGGTTTATTGCGCCCAGACGCTAGACTGTGTGAGTAGTAATGGATGCCCGGTCGTTGATTCAGTTAATTTTTTGACATCAACAAGCCCGCCCCTACGCGATCTTGAGATACACCAGCTGGTCCCCAGTGCCAGTATTTAGATAGCCCGCGATCGGCTTCCACTGGATTTGCTTGCGCCCGTCCGTGCTCCGGAACGGCCCTGCCACAACCGTTGAGCACGCAGCGCAGCCCAAATGAATAAGGAAAACTCCACTGTGAGTGAATTGCACACCCATGAAGTTCTGACAGACGGAACCGAAACGATCGAACCCGAGGAAACCATTTCCTCGGACGAAACACCCCACGAGATCGCGGAAAAGTCCTTCGCCGACTACAACGTCCGCGCCGACATCGTCGAGTCCCTCGCCGACGCCGGAATCACCCATCCCTTCCCCATCCAGGCCATGACCCTGCCGGTGGCCCTGGGCGGTCACGACATCATCGGCCAGGCCAAGACCGGTACCGGAAAGACCCTCGGCTTCGGCATTCCTGCGCTGCAGCGCGTCGTCGGACCGGGCGACGCCGGTCACGACAAGCTCGCTGTCCCGGGTGCACCCCAGGCTCTCGTGATTGTTCCGACCCGCGAACTCGCGGTCCAGGTGGCCAATGACCTCCAGACGGCATCCCGGAAGCGCAACGCCCGTATCGCCACCATCTATGGCGGCCGCGCTTACGAGCCCCAGATCGAAGCCCTGCAGAAGGGCGTCGAGGTTGTTGTCGGCACGCCCGGCCGTTTGATCGACCTCTACAAGCAGAAGCACCTGAACCTCAAGAACGTTCGCATGGTCATCCTCGACGAAGCGGACGAGATGCTTGACCTCGGCTTCCTTCCGGACGTCGAGACTTTGATTGCCGGCACTCCCGCCGTCCGCCAGACGCTTCTCTTCTCGGCCACCATGCCCGGACCGGTCATTGCCATGGCCCGCCGCTACATGACGCAGCCCACGCACATCCGTGCCGCAGACCCGAATGACGAAGGCCTGACCAAGCGCGACATCCGCCAGCTCATCTACCGTGCCCACAGCATGGACAAGATCGAGGTTGTCGCCCGCATCCTGCAGTCCCGCGGCCGCGGCCGGACCATCATCTTCACCAAGACCAAGCGCACCGCCGCCAAGGTAGCCGAGGAGCTCGTCGATCGCGGCTTCGCTGCCGCGGCCATCCACGGCGACCTCGGCCAGGGTGCCCGCGAGCAGGCCCTGCGCGCCTTCCGCAACAACAAGGTCGACGTCCTGGTGGCCACGGACGTCGCCGCCCGTGGCATCGACGTGGACGACGTCACGCACGTCATCAACTACCAGTGTGTCGAAGACGAAAAGATCTATTTGCACCGCGTTGGCCGCACCGGCCGTGCCGGCAACAAGGGCACCGCGGTAACGTTCGTCGATTGGGACGACGTCCCCCGCTGGGCCCTCATCAACAAGGCCCTGGGCCTGAGCTCTCCCGAGCCCGTGGAGACGTATTCTTCGTCCCCGCACTTGTTCGCCGACCTGGATATTCCGGAAGGCACCAAGGGCCGCCTGCCCCGCAACCAGCGCACCCTTGCCGGCGTCGACGCCGAAGTCCTGGAGGACCTGGGCGAGACCGGCAAGAAGAACTCCCGTTCCGGCGGCGATTCCGGTCGTGGGCGCTCCGGCCGTGACAGCGGCCGGGACGGTGCACGCCGCGGTCCCAAGTCCGCCGAGGCCCCGGCCCGCGACGGCGACGGTGAGGGCGGCCGCAACCGCACGCGCCGCCGTCGTACGTCCGAAGGCGAAGCAGCCCCCGCTCAGGCAACGGCCCAGTCTGCCGAGCCGCAGTCCGGCGAGGGCTCGGACAAGCCCGCCCGCGCACGCCGTTCCCGCACCCGCCGCCGCAACGGCGAAGTGGTCTCGGCTTCCGGTGCGTCCGGCGAGAGCACCGAGGCTTAACGGCCTCAATGACTGACACTGTTTGGGCGCCGGACGGCAGCAACTTGGTGGTTCACGCGGACAACGCGGATTTCCTCCCGACGCTGCCGGACGGCGCCTTCACACTGATTTACGTGGACCCGCCCTTCAATACGGGCCGGGTCCAGAGCCGCCAGGAAACGCGCATGGTCCGCAACGCCGACGGCGACGGCGACCGCGTCGGCTTCAAGGGACGCTCGTATGACACCATCAAGGGCGCCCTGCACCGCTACGACGACGCGTTCAGCGACTACTGGTCCTTCCTGGAACCCCGGCTTGTGGAGGCCTGGCGCCTCCTCGCCGACGACGGCACTTTGTACCTGCATCTGGACTACCGCGAAGTCCACTATGCCAAGGTCATGCTGGACTCGATCTTCGGCCGGGAGTGCTTCCTGAACGAGATCATCTGGGCCTACGACTACGGCGCACGCGCCAAGAACCGCTGGCCCACCAAGCACGACAACATCCTCGTGTACGTCAAGAACCCCGCCAAGTACCACTTCGACAACGCCGAGGTCGACCGCGAGCCGTACATGGCGCCGGGCCTCGTGACTCCGGCCAAACGCGAACTGGGGAAGCTTCCCACGGACGTTTGGTGGCACACCATCGTTTCCCCGACCGGCAAGGAAAAGACCGGCTACCCGACGCAAAAGCCGGAAGGCCTGGTCCGGCGGATCGTCACGGCATCGAGCCGGCCAGGAGACTGGTGCCTCGACTTCTTCGCGGGTTCCGGCACGCTTGGTTCAGTCGCGGCGAAACTCGACCGCAGGTTCGTGTGCGTGGACCAGAACGCCCCGGCCATCGATGTGATGCGCAAGCGCCTGGACGGCAAGGCCACCTTCTACCCCGTCTAGCGGACTACCGAACTACCCGTGCCCAGCTCCTCGATGCGGGCCAGGACGTCGGGGGACGTCAGGTTCTCCCCGAGCAGGTTGGGTTTGCCGGTTCCGTGGTAGTCGGACGATCCGGTCATGAACAAACCGTGTTCGGCAGCCAGTCGCCGCAGGAACACGCGGCCTTCCTCGGGATTGTCGCGGTGCTCCACTTCCAGCCCCAAGAGGCCGGCGTCGATCATTTCCCGGTAGGTCCGTTCCCCGACCACCCGGCCGCGGGCCGAGGCCACCGGATGCGCGAAGACGGGGACACCGCCCGCCGCGCGGACGAGCTCGACGGCGAGCGCCGGGTCCGGTGCGTAGTGCTGCACGAAATAGCGCGAGTGCGAGGTCAGGATGGCAGTGAACGCTTCGGAGCGGCTCGCCACCGCACCGGCGGCGACGAGGGCGTCGGCAATGTGGGGCCGGCCCACGGTGGCGCCCGGAGCCACATGATGGATGACATCGTCCCAGCTCAAGGGGTAGTCCTCTGCCAGGAGCGTGACCATGCGTTTGGCACGGGTGAGCCTCGCGTCCTTCGCCTTGGTGATCTCCTCAAGCAAGCCGGGGTGCGCGGGATCGTGGAGGTAGCTGAGCAGATGGACGCTGATCCCCTCCCGGGTGCGGCACGAGATCTCTATCCCCGGCACAAAGGCCACCCCGAATTCCAGTGCCGCGACGGAGGCCTGCTCCCATCCGTCGGTGGAGTCGTGGTCGGTCAGGGCCACCACGTCCAGACCCGCCGCGGACGCTGAAGCGATCACTCCCGCGGGAGCCTCGGTCCCGTCGGAAACATTGGAGTGCGCGTGCAGGTCGATCTTCACTTTCCAAGCGTATTTGATTGGGGACGGCTTGGACCGTTTCGGCGTTGGCCTAGTGTCGGCCTTGATGGGACGATGGGACGGTGAACGATGCAGAAAACACCCAAAACGGTGAACCCACAGCCTCCCAGCCACTGGAGGAGCGCGTCAACAACCGCTCCCAGCGGCCCACATCCGATGCCTTCAAGGCGTTCATGGCCAGCAATTGGGCGCCCGCGCCGCAGGTGACCCCTGCACGTGACGCTGTCGCAGACCGCGCCGCCACACGTCGTCGGGCCATCTCCGACAAGTTCGCGGGCTTGCGCCTCGTCCTACCGGCCGGCCCGCTCAAGGTCCGCTCGAACGATTGCGACTACCGCTTCCGCCCCCACTCCGGCTTCGCCCACCTCACGGGCTTGGGCCTGGACCACGAGCCCGATGCCGTGCTGGTCCTGGAACCTGTCGAGGAAGGAACCGGCGACGACGGCGGCAACCACCTCGCGACGCTCTACTTCCGTCCGCTGGCCGGCCGGGACACCGAACAGTTCTACGCCGACTCGCGTTCCGGTGAGTTCTGGATCGGCGCGCGTCCCACGCTCGAAGAATTCGAAGCGCGCCTCGGACTCAGGACGGCGCACCTCGACGAACTCGAGATGGCCATCACCAAGAACGTCGGTGCCCCGGAAATCGGCGGCATCTCCATCCGCCTGGTCCGCAAAGTCGACGAGAACATTGATGCCCTCGTGGACACGGCCCGCTACAACACCGCCAAGGATCCGGAGAACCTGGACCTCGGGGAACTCGATGCACTGGACGAACTGCTCAGCGAGGCGCTCTCCGAGCTGCGCTTGCTCAAGGACGACTGGGAAATCGAGCAGATGAGGATCGCCGTGGCCGCGACCGTGGAGGGTTTCGCCGACGTCGTCCGTGCCCTCCCCCGCGCCATGACCCACCACCGCGGCGAACGCGTCATTGAAGGCGCTTTCTTCGCGCGTGCCCGTGAGGAAGGGAACGAGCTCGGCTACGACACCATCGCGGCCGCCGGAAACAACGCCACGGTGCTGCACTGGACCCGGAACACGGGCAAGGTCAACGCAGGGGAACTCGTGTTGCTGGATGCCGGCGTGGAGGCAGATTCGCTCTACACCGCCGACGTCACGCGTACCATTCCGGCCAACGGAAAGTTCTCGGACGTCCAGCGCAAGGTCTATGAAGCCGTCCTCGACGCCGCCGACGCCGGATTCGCCGCGGCCAAGCCGGGCGTGAAGTTCCGCGACATCCACACCGCCGCAACCACGGTCCTCGCCGAACGCCTTGCCGAGTGGGGCCTGCTGCCGGTCTCCGTGGACGAAGCCATCAGTACCGAAGGCCAGCAGCACCGCCGCTGGATGCCGCACGGCACCAGCCACCACCTTGGCCTGGACGTCCACGACTGTGCCCAGGCCAAGCGTGATCTCTACTTGGACGGCGTACTCACCGAGGGCATGGTGTTCACCATCGAACCCGGGCTCTACTTCAAGGCAGAGGACCTCGCCATTCCCGAGGAATACCGTGGAATCGGCGTCCGGATCGAGGACGACATCCTGATGACGGCAGACGGTCCCGTCAATCTCAGCGCCGCCCTCCCCCGCAAGGCCGACGACGTCGAATCCTGGATGGCGGGCATCTACCAGGACGCCGAAGCTTAACCACCGAGGCAAAACGCACGAGGAGGGCTACCGGATTTTGATGATCCGGTAGCCCTCCTCTTTCGTTAAAACACGTAGACGCCGGCTTCCGTCCACTTAATTTCGGGTTTTTTACACTGAGATTTGCCGTTTTGACCACTGAGATTGACGAAATCCACACGGAGACGCCCCGAGGCACTTGTACCCTCCTCCTAGGCGCAGCACCGATAGACGATCCCCCCGTTTGGTGCCGTTGCCATACCACAAAGTGGTATTTCTCTATCTTCGAATCGGTCAAAAGGAGGAGGTGAACACAATGGAGATGGTCTCAGAAGATGTGCTGGAGGCGGGAGCCACCCTGGCCTGTAGCAGCGGGTGCATGTGCACCTGATTTAGCGCTCGGTTCGTTGGTGGCGACGCTTGTGCTTCGCCACCAACGAGCCAAGTGAGATAGCAAGGATACGAACAACACTGAATTTCGGGGGCAGCGTGCGCTTGCCACTGTTCAATATTTTCGACTTTCCAAAGCACAAGAATTTCTATGAGGCTATTCATGCTGCGGGGCCAGTTGGCGCGTGGAACCTTATGAAGGTGCTCGACGCCCTCGATCGACCCATCTACCGGGCAAACCAACCAGACGTAGATAATTTCGACGTCTTGAAGGCCCGGGCCCTGGATTTCATGAATGCAGTCCCTGGGCTTGATGGCTTCGACAAGGAATTGCACGCCAGGAGCTTTGCTGGGTACGGACCGAAGCTGCAGTTTGAATCGACCTTCATCAATCTGTGGATGAAGGACACTGAGACGCTGTTTCGGGACGTTGTGGCTGTCGATGGGCCCCGCCACCTTCACGAGGCGGCGTCCAGTGGCCGAGGGGTAATCGCTCTCCCGCTCCATCTCGGACCCTCATATGCTGCCATTCCCATGCTCGCTTATGAAATGCCGACGACGACGCTCTACAACCGGATGAATTTTGACGAGATCCGCGCAGCGTCCTTTCCTGATTTAGACTTCCGTGGGATCCGGCTCGGGAGCACATCGGCGATGCGCTCTGGCCTGACCGCCCTGCGTGAGGGCAGGATCTTCTCCATGTTCCCTGAACTGGACCCTCGTGGAGTGGATGAGCACCATGCCCGAATTCCCTTCTTAGGGACAACCATCATGGTTCCCACCGGTCCGGTTGTCCTGAGCCATGTTTCCGGCGCCCCTATGGTCCCACTCACGCTCAGGGCCGTCGGCGACGGCCGCTTTCGACTCAAATACCACCCTGCGATACCACCGCCGGTATCTCCCGGTGAACGCCGCCGCTCCCTGCTGGCCGTTTGGGATGTCATTGAGTCAGAGCTTCTCGCCGGCGACGTCGGAGAATGGGAAATGTGGTTCGAATTTGACCGGATGCTCCCCCAGGTCTGGGCTATCGAGTCATGACCGTCGCCCCTCTTCCCGCCATTTCCCTTAAAGGCGTTCGTCGCCACTATGACGACGGTGCCGGAAACGAGAAAGCTGCACTAGACATTGATGAACTCGAGATCCAGCCGGGTGAACTTGTTGCCGTCATTGGCCCATCTGGATCCGGTAAGTCAACCCTGCTCCAATTGGTCGGTGGAATCGATTCGCCGACTGCAGGGTGTATAGACGTAGCAGGACTCCGGGTCTCCGAGATGGATGAAAAACAGAAGACAATCTTCCGGCGGGAGAATATTGGATTCATTTTCCAGGCATTTCATCTTGTTCCAAGCATGACGGTGGTGGAGAACGTCGGGTTGTCATCGATTGTTTCCGGTCAAAGAGGCTTTCGTTGGCGATCAGATGCTCTGGTGCTGCTCGATCAGCTCGGGTTGTTTGAATATGCCGAGAGGTTTCCCGATCAATTGTCAGGCGGGCAACGTCAGCGGGTCGCCGTAGCTCGAGCGGTATTCGGGGCTCCTAGCGTCGTCCTAGCCGATGAGCCGACAGGAAGCCTCGACTCCGGGAATAGGGATATTGTTCTCCGTCTGATTCGCGACGCGATCGGAGACGGTCGTCGCACGACCGGGCTGATGGTCACCCATGATCCATATGCTGCGAGTTACGCCGACCGGATCATCGCCCTGCGGGACGGGAAGATCGTTGATCAGCTTGACCTGACCCTCAATGAACCAGATCGGGAGGGGGATTCTCACCATGATGAGCGCGTTCGCTCGTGGTTTGCGGCAACTTCGCTTTGATTTTCCCCGATATGGAGTCGCAGCGGTTGCATTGGTCTTCGGCGTTGCGCTCATTTTCGGCACCCTGCTCACATCGAAGAGCATCAACGACCAGCTGTCGCAAGGAGCCGGCTCGCTGTCAGGCATAGGCGACGTCGCGGTCGTGCCTGCTATTCCCGGAACCACAGTCCCGGAGAGCGCAGTCAAGGCCGTGGCGGATCTCCCTGGCGTTGCGACGCCGATCCCGACTCTGGCACGGAATTCGAGCGTCCGGCCTGCGGGAACCGTTGGAACAGGCCGCCCGCTGACGGTTACGGGTTACCCCACGACGTTCAACACTGAGCTTCAACTCATGAGGCTTGAGCTTCGGGGCGGGCTCCCTACCGTAAACAACCCTGAGGCACTGGTTCCGTCTGATGTGGCTTCGCGCTTAGGGGTGGACATAGGCGATTCCCTGGTGGTCGCGTCGAGCGACGCTACCACGCAGCTGCGCGTCGTAGGGGTGTTCAATGGCAAGGTTCTTGGTCCGTTGGCGTACGACAACATTTTTGTCGATTTGTCCTACGCCCAGACGATATTCAACCAGCAGGGCCAAGTATCAAGGGTTGACATCCAGCTGTCGGCCGGGAACTCCGCTGAACGCTGGCAGAGCGAGTATTCGTCCAGCCTGCCTCCTCAGTTCAAAGTACAAGACACTTCTGCCTTCAATTCGACCCTCGGTCCCCTCATCGCGGTTGTTTCACTCATCTTGATGATCGCCTCCGGCACCGTACTGGGCATCTCGATCCTCCTATCGGCGACGGCCTTCCAGTCAGTCGTGAATGCCCGCCGGCTGACTTATGGTGTCATGCGCGCTGTCGGCGCGCGCGGTTCCTGGCTGGCGGCCACCGTCCTTTATGAGGCACTGATGCTCGCGTTCGCGTGCTCGATGGTCGGGCTTGGGCTCGGGTTTGGTGTCAGCTGGATCCTCAACCAAGGGCTATCGTCGATGGGGAACATACCTCCAGCCACCGTGGCGGTCGAACTTTGGCAAGTTCTGCTTGCCATCCTGAGCGGGGTCGCCGCGGGCTGCGCCGGGGCGGCCCGGGCCATCATGAAAGTGCTGCGCCAGGCCCCTCTTACGGCTATCTCGCCTGAAGGCGCAGAGCGCAGGTCTTCAAACAGATTCCGCGTCGCCCTCAGCATCATGCTCCTCATATTCGGAGCAGGCAGCTACTGGTTCGACTCGCTCGTCGTCAAGCTCGTTGGCTTCGTCCTATCGCTGGCCGCCGCGGGCTTCCTCGCTCCGTCAATTCTCATCGCATGCACCAGGCTACAGATCTTCGCAGGATGGACAGGGAAGGCTGCGGCTCAGCGCCTGCGCAGACACGCATCGCTCGACTCCACGACGGCCATCATGGGGACTGTCGTCTGCCTGGGTGCGGCCCTTGTCATCGGGGTCGGCTCCGTACGGAGCGCCATGATGGACCAGATTGGCCGTCAATTCGGGGCCGACATTCAAATATCGTCCACGACGCCCATCGTTGAGAAATTAGACGAACGTCTGGCGTCAATTCAAATGATCAACCGGGTTTCGGACACAGTTTGGGATCACGCGGCATTGCAGTTCCAAGGCACCACGAGCCAGGTTGCAATCCTTGCTGTCGATCCAAAGAGCTACTTCGCCACTGCTCAGCTTCCATGGCGCCACGGAAGTGACGGATCTGCACCAGCCGCCCTGGAAAAGGGAGGCGCGGTCATCATTCCTGAAGCTCTCGCCGCCAGCCGCGATATTTCCTTGGGCGACTACGTCAGATTAAATCGGGCAGGCAAGACCCTCTCGCTTCGCATCGTCGGGACGTATGCGTCCTTGGCAACAGGGAATCAGGTGGTGATGAGTCGCGACGCGGCAGCCGAGCTCGGAATTACCGGATCCAACGGCTGGAATGTAGAAGCGAGGCCGGGTGTCGACGTCACAGCGCTCCGGGACACGATCGCTGATTCAGTTGCCGACATCCCTGGCGTCTCGGTGATCACGGCCGCAAAAATGAAAGAGCGCGCAGAATCAGAGCTCGGCTCCTACGCCGGAGCCGCCTTCGGCATCGTTGTGCTTGCGCTCAGTCTCGGCGCAGTCGGCGCGGCCGGCCTGTTCTCAGTCGGCGTCGCTCGTCGGGAGAAAGAGTTCGGGATGTTGCGCGCGATTGGTGCCACCCGGGGCGACATAACGAGGCTCGTTGCGGTTGACGCGATCTTGATCGGAATTGCGGCGCTTGCTTCGGGACTTCTCGTTGGTCAGTTGGCTGGGTGGGTACTAACCCGGCTTGTCGCCGGGGCACTCGGAGTGACGCTGAGCACGACTGTTTCCGTCCTGGCATTCAGTGGAATCGCAATTGTCACCTTGACTGCATTGTGCTTGGCGGCGATAGGACCGAGCCGCAGGGCGGCTCGAATAGAGCCCGCAGCGGCCCTGAGGGCCGAGTGATGGCCGATAGAGGAGGAGCGAAGATGGGCTGCCGCCCGTTGAGACTGCGGGACAGCGTGCTCGTATTCAACCGCGATTGTCGAATGCAGTTCATTTGCACCATGGAACTCAGGGTCCTTGAATTCGACGTATCCCCGTTTGTGATCGAGTTGATCCCCTTGCTTGACGGGTCGAATTCCATCGAAAGGATCGAATCGATCCTCGAGGGAAGTGCCGGGTTCAGTTGCAAATCGCTTGAAAACGTCCTGGCCATCATGGAAACTGAGCGCCTCTTTGATACGTACCCGCAGCCGGAGCACCCGAGCGCAAACAAGTTCGAACGTCAAGAGAGGCTGTTCCAGGAGTTCGCATCCACGTTTTCCCTTACTAACTCGCCAACTCAACTGCAGGAGAAACTCCGCACTTCAAAAGTGGTGGTCGTTGGAGTCGGCGGAACCGGGACCTGGCTACTGCAATCCCTCGTCGCGGCAGGCATCGGCAGAATTGAGATTTTCGATCCGGACATTGTAGAACTCACAAATTTGAACCGGCAGATCCTATTTCAGCCTGGCGACCTGGGCTTGGCTAAGGTGGACGTCGCCGCCGAACGGTTCACGTCGATCGACGAGAACCTTCAGGTCACGGCGAACCGTCGCCGAGTGGTTGCCGCAGCAGATCTCGAATCGGCGTTAAGGGATGCCAGCCTGGTGGTCGGATGCGCCGATGAGCCGGACGTCGTCGTCCTCTCAGATATCATCGCTGAAGCCGCGACGGAAGCGCGCGTTCCCCACATCGTTGGTGGGGCGTATGGCGGGAACCTGGGCGTGCCCGGCACCAGCATCATCCCCGGTCAGACAGTGTGCTGGCAGTGCATCCGTTCACAGACCATGAATGATCACAACCGCGCCGACTTCCTCCCGCTCAAAGGACGAACGAGGAGCGGGGGGAGCATCGCAGCTATTTCGGGCTTGGTGGCGAATCTGGCGGCGTGGGAGGCTATGAAGATCCTGCTCGGGTTGCCGCTTGCCTTGTCTGGGCAGGTACGGGAACTCGACCTATTCACCTTGGACTGGCGCGTCCGGCAGCTCGCACGCCTTCCAGATTGCAGCTGTGAGGCCCCGCAATAACTACTGCTTCGCCTGATCCTCACCGGTGGCAGCTTGCTCGCCGTTTCCTGGTTCGTTCACCCGCACGCCGTATTGCGGACGGCCGTCGGGAAGGTCCGGGTAGCGCACGCCGGCGGTCGGCCGCGCGGCCGCAGCCGGGGCCGCGGCGTCCGCAGCAGGCTGGGCGGGCTCGCCGGCGGTTGCCTGTCCGGCTTCCGGTCCACGCTGGCCATACGGATCCTGCCAAGACGCCGGGCGCTCCGGGGCCGGACCCTGTGGTGCACCCGGATGGACGGGCGGGTTCCGGTAGTCCTGCGGCGTGTAGGCCTGCGGCGGCCGCCCGAAGGCTGCCTCGGAAGGATTCATCGGCAACTGGTGAAGGAGACGGCGGGCTTCGTGGGATGCCTCCAAGGCGACAATGACGTCATAGTTCGTCGCCACTACCTGGCTGGTGGAGGTGAAGTCCCGCTTCCCGCGCTGTGCTGCGTAGGTGACGATCCCAAAGAGCATGAAGAATGCAGCACCCATGAGGACCGACGTCACAATCGAGAAGGGGCCACCGGCCGGGGTGAAGAACGAAAGCATGACGCCCACGAACAGGCCGAACCACATACCGCTCAGGGCTCCGGACAAGGCGACCCTGGGGTAACTGAGCCGTCCCGTAACCCGCTCCACCATTTTGAGGTCGTTTCCGACAATGGAGACATGCTGGACGGGGAACTGCTGGTCGGCAAGATAATCCACCGCCTTCTGGGCATCGAGATAGGAAGTGTAAGAGCCCACGGTGTCGCCTTTAGGGACGCTGCGGGATTCCTCCGTGGCCTTAGGGGCACCGAAAATGTTCGCCATACCCCCATTCTGTCCCATACACATGTGAACCGGCTGAAATTCAGCTAAAAGAGAGCAGACTCGGTAGCCTGTAAGGGTGAGCACAAATCCTTCACGCATCTTTGTTGCGCGCTTGCTCGGCCTCGACGTTTTCGACCCCCTCGGCGATCGCCTGGGCCGGCTGCGCGACGTCGTGGTGCTCTCGCGCGGCTTGCGCGGGGCCCCGCACGCAGTGGGTATCGTCGTCGAAGTTCCGGGCAAGAAGCGCGTCTTCGTTCCCATGACCAGGCTGACGTCCATGGACCAGAGCCAGATCATCTGTACCGGACTGGTCAACCTGCGGCGCTTCCAGCAACGCGGTGCCGAGCAACTGGTGGTCGGCGAGCTCTTTGACCGCAAGGTGACCCTCAAGGACGGCAGCGGCGACGCCATCATCGAAGACATCGCCATGGACCAGCAGCGCAACGGTGACTGGCTCGTCTCCAAGCTTTTCATTCGACGCGGCACGTCTACGTCCAGGCTCCGGGGGTTGCGCCGCGGCCATACCCTCCTGGTGGACTGGGCGGACACGCTGCAGGGCTCCGAGAACGATCCCCAAGGTGCAAGCCACTTCGTCGCCACGCACGAGGACCTCAAGCCGGCCGACTTCGCCGACGCACTCCAGGAGATGTCGGACAAACGACGGATCGAAGTGGCCAGCGAGCTGCAGGACGAACGCCTCGCCGATGTGCTCCAGGAGTTGCCGGAAGAAGACCAGGTCACGCTGTTGTCCGCTTTGGACAACGAACGCGCAGCCGACGTCCTGGAAGAAATGGACCCGGACGACGCCGCAGACCTGTTGGCTGACCTGCCTTCCGCGAAGGCCGAGGAACTACTGCTCCTGATGGAGCCCGACGAGGCTGACGATGTCCGCAGGCTCCTGCAGTATGACGAGGACACCGCCGGCGGCCTCATGACCCCGGTTCCCGTCATCCTTCCACCGGAAGCCACGGTGGCCGAGGCACTTGCCCATGTGCGCAGCGAGGAGCTCTCCCCCGCCCTGGCCTCGGCCATCTTCATTTGCCGCCCGCCGTTGGAGACACCGACGGGACGATTCCTCGGCGTCGTGCATATCCAGCAATTGCTCCGCAGCGCCCCGCCCGAACAGCTGGGCAGCATCGTGGACAAGAACCTGGAGCCGGTTTCCGATCACGCCAGCGTCAGCGAGGTCAGCCACACCATGGCCTCCTACAACCTCAACTCCCTCCCGGTCGTGAATAGCGCCGGCCGCCTCGTAGGGGCGGTGACTGTTGATGACCTCCTAGACCATTTGCTCCCGGACGACTGGCGAACCCACGAAGACGGAGCCCCGATCAGGAAACTAGGAGGCCGAATTGGCTGAGAAGCCCACCAGCGGAGGATTGGACACCCCGCTCGAGCTGCGTTCCCGCATGCTGCCGAATTTCGGCAGCGATCCCGATGCCTTCGGCCGGTTTGCCGAACGCTTCGCCCGTTACATGGGTACGGCGAATTTCCTGTTCTACATGACGATCTTCGTGATCGTCTGGATCGCGTTCAACGTTATTGGCTTGTTCGGCTTCCAGTGGGATCCCTACCCGTTCATCCTCCTCAATCTCTTCTTCTCCACACAGGCCTCCTACGCCGCGCCCCTGATCCTGTTGGCCCAGAACCGCCAGGACGACAGAGACCGCGTGACAATCGAGCAGGACCGGGCCCGTGACGAGCGCAATCTGGCTGACACCGAATACTTGACCCGTGAGGTCGCGGCTCTCCGCATCGCCCTGCGCGAGGTCGCTACCAGGGATTACGTGCGCGCCGAACTCCGCTCGCTGCTGTCGGATCTGCTCGAAGCGCAGGAAGAGTTGGGGCCGAACAATTCCGGCGGCTCCAACAACGGCGAGAAAGCCAAGGACAAAATCAAGGACAAGCGCAACAAACAGCGCAATCCTCCCACCCAGCAGATCCCCAAGATCCATCCGGCGCATTCCAGCGCCAGCCAATCCGAACCCGACCTCTCGGCCGTCGGCACGTCGCCAACGCGGAACCCGGGTCCCCCCGCCCAGCCCGAAAGCTGAACACCCACCCCATGAGCACACCATCCGTCGAGGCCCTCAACGCTGCCTTGGCAACCGTCATCGATCCCGAACTCCGCCGGCCCATCACGGAATTGGGGATGCTGGATTCGGTAGAGGCCAGTCCGGACGGAACCGTCCGGGTTGCGGTGCTGCTGACCATCGCCGGCTGCCCGCTGCGGGAAACCATAACGGCCGACGCCACCGCGGCCCTGACGCGGGTTCCCGGCGTGACCGCCGTCGATGTCGAGCTCAAGGTCATGACACAAGCGCAACGCGATGCCCTCAAGGAACAGTTGCGAGGCGCAGGCGGGCAACGCGGAATACCTTTCAACGAGCCGGGCTCCCTGACGAAGGTCTTCGCCGTGGCCAGCGGCAAGGGCGGTGTAGGCAAGTCCTCCGTGACGGTCAACCTTGCGTGCGCCCTTGCAGCGCAGGGGCTGCGCGTGGGAATCGTCGACGCCGATGTCCACGGCTTCTCCGTTCCGGCGCTCATGGGAATCACGCAGCAGCCCACCCGGGTGGACGACATGATCCTCCCGCCCGTGGCCTTCGGCGTGAAGGTGATCTCCATTGGCATGTTCGTTTCCGGGAACAAAGCGGTGGCCTGGCGGGGGCCCATGCTGCACCGTGCCCTGGAGCAATTCCTCACGGATGTCTATTTCGGCGATCTGGATGCCTTGTTCCTGGACCTTCCACCGGGCACGGGCGACATCGCGATCTCGGTGGCACAGTTGCTTCCCAACGCCGAAATCCTCGTGGTGACCACCCCGCAGGCCGCGGCAGCCGACGTTGCCGAGCGGGCCGGAACCATCGCAACGCAGACGGGCCAGAAGCTTGCCGGCGTCGTGGAGAACATGTCCTTCCTGGAGATGCCCGACGGCGGCAGGATGGAATTGTTCGGAAGCGGCGGCGGGCGGGTGCTGGCTGAGCGGCTGAGCGCCGCCGTCGGGTCCGACGTTCCGCTTTTGGGACAGATCCCCTTGGACATCCGTCTGCGCGAAGGCGGCGACGCTGGCCGCCCCGTGGTGTTGACGGCTCCGGAGACGGCTGCTGCACAGGCACTTCAGGCCATCGCGGGAAAGCTCAATGCCAAGCCCCGCGGCCTGGCCGGAATGTCCCTCGGGATCCAGCCGAAATAGCCTTCTTAGGTGGCTTCAGCGTCGAAGGGCGCTTTTTCACCGACGGAAAGCCGTTCGACAACCCGTTCGGGAGCTTTCGTCGGAGTGTCCACGGCTGCCACAGCGACAGGCGCACCGTCGCTGACGGGCTTCGTGTCGTCTTCGAGCAGCGCTTCCTTGATGATCCGGCGCGGATCGTACTGGCGCGGGTCATACTTCTTCCAGTCGACTTCATCTATGTCGATGCCGACTTCTTCCTTGATCTGCTCACGCGCGCCGGACGCCATGCGCCGCAGCTCCTTGACCAGATTCGTCAGCTTCCGCGTGTATTCAGGCAAACGGCTGGGGCCGATCACGATGACGCCGATGATCAGCAGGATGAGAAACTCCGAGCCATTGATTCCAAACACGTATCGAAGATTACCCTGTCCGTTGGTCCGCTCAGAAACCTGCGAGGCTCGCCAGGGTATGGAGTCCCCGTTGCAGCCGATCGTTCCAGGTCCCTGTGCTGTTTTCGGCGGGCCGGGCAACCACCAGCGAGTCGCCCGCTTTCACGAGCTCCG
Organism: Arthrobacter sp. FW306-1B-F12A; assembly: GCF_058781865.1. Lineage (NCBI taxonomy): Bacteria > Bacillati > Actinomycetota > Actinomycetes > Micrococcales > Micrococcaceae > Arthrobacter > Arthrobacter sp. FW306-1B-F12A. The sequence continues at coordinate 14,805 of NZ_JBYSXD010000016.1, read as the reverse complement.
GAACGGCTCCGGCGGCCTGGCTGGCAGGCATGTCGGAGGAATAACGCAGCACTGCCACCGGCGAGGAGTAGACGGCCTGCCACGGGGCCCCCTGGGTAATGGACAATTGGGTCCCCGAAGCGCCGCTGCCCTCCAAGTGCTGCTCCACCAGCGTGGCGTGGTGGTCACCGTCACTGAGGTGCAGCTCAACGGCGGGGTGCCCGTCCTGCATCAGGGCCCGGGCGGAAACCACGTGGTAACCCATGCTTGCCATTTCGGGACATGCCCAGCCGTCCGTCCGCAGTTCGGACAATTGCTGCTCGCTCAGGTTCACCGTCCCGGCAACGCCGACGGGCAGGCTCAACTGCGAACCCGTCACGGGGAGTTGCTCTACGGCGTTTCCGGGCACGGTGGAACTGACCAGGGTCCGGACTTCCTGTTCGCCACGGTCGGACGCCTGGGGCGCAACTTCGCCGCCAAGCGCGTAGGCCGCAACCGCCAGGATTCCGGCGCTGACGGCGAGCCCGCCGGCCGCGGCGCTGGCGAGCCGGATCCCGTGCCATACGCTTCGCTGGGGCGCCGGGCGCTCGTCGACATCGGATTGCGCCAACCGCTGGGTGTGCTCGATCAGCCTGTTGGTGAAGTCCTGGCTCGCCTCGGGAACGGCGGCACGGCGAAGCCGTTCGAGGTACTGGCGTTCCCGCAGGACAGCGGCGTGACATTCAGAGCATTGCTGCAGGTGGCCGGGGGCTCGGCTGTGCCGGATATTTCCCCGAGTCAAACCACCGCGTCGTCCTTTCAGCAGACCCATCGGCGACTAAAGGAGGCCGGCGATGCGCGGCATCTTAAGGCGCGGCTTGCGGGCCTGGACCGGACGCGGATCCCGGTGCGCCAGTTTTTCGCGGAGCATTGTCCGGCCGCGGTGGATGCGGGACCTGACGGTTCCCAGCTTCACGCCGAGCGCCTCGGCAACTTCGTCGTAGGAGAGGCCTTCAAGATCGCAAAGCACGACGGCGGCGCGAAAGTCCGGGGGCAGTTCTTCCAGGGCGCGCTGGACGTCGAGATCGAGGTTGTTCAACTCGAAGCTCTGCTCGGGACCGGGTTCATGTCCAGGCAGCCGGGATTCGGCGTCTTCGGCCAGGGCATCGAATCGAATACGGCTTTTCCGACGGGCCTGGTCGAGGAAGAGATTGGTGGTGATCCGGTGCAGCCAGCCGTCGAGTGTGCCTGGCTTGAAGTTTTCGAGCGAACGGAAGACCCTGACGAAGACTTCCTGGGTGAGGTCCTCGGCGTCGAACTTGTTTCCGGTGAGCCGGTAGGCAAGGCGGAAGACCTTGGCGGAGTGGTTCTCCACCACTTCTTCCCAGCTTGGCCTGACCCATTCTTCGGCTGGCGGGGCCGTGTCGGTGGAACCCAGGACTGCTGCCGTTGCCTGGACTGGCGCAGCACTTGATGCCCGCATCGTCCGCTCCCCTCAAACTGTTTGTCATCCTGCCGGTCACTCAGGAGTTCGTTGCCGGCCCTCACTTGGATGGCTGGATATACATCATCCCAGTGTTGCCTGAGATTTTGCTGATCGCAGGCAGGCTTTTCCCGCAGAGCGAACATCATCCGGAGGAAGCCGGAGAGACACAGAATTGCGGGCCGCAGGCATCCGGGCTGGGCGGCCCGTAGCCAGTAGTCTGGAAGGAATACCCCTCTGCCTGGAAAGCGAACCCCCATGAGTGCCGACAAGTCAACCAGCTGGTCCTATGCAGAAGATCTGCCTGCCGAGGACGACGTGTTGCTTCGCGCCCGTGAACGCTCCTTCGAGCTGGGCGTTACTCCCGTCAGCCCCGGCGTTGGCGCCGTCCTGACAGTCCTGGCCGCGGCGTCGAAGGCACAGACGGTTGTGGAGGTCGGCTCCGGGGCAGGGGTCTCCGGCGTGTGCCTGCTGCGCGGCCTCAGCCCGCAGGCCGTCCTGACCACTATCGACGTCGACGTCGAGCACCTCAAGGCCGCCCGCGAGGCCTTCCTGGAATCCGGCAGTCCGGCGAACCGCACCCGGACGATCTCCGGCCGTGCGGCCGACGTTTTGCCGCGCCTCACCGACTCCGCATACGACCTCGTGTTCATCGACGCCGACAAACCGAACTTTCCCGGTTACGTTCAGCAAGCCATCCGATTGCTCAAGTCGGGCGGAACATTGGTCATCAATGACGCGCTGGACAAGGACAAAGTTTCCAACCCGGCTGCCAGGGACAGCACCACCGTGGTGTTGCGCCAGATCGGCAAGGCGATCCGCGACGACGAACGGCTCTCGTCAGCGATGCTTCCCACGGGAGACGGATTGCTGGTAGCGGTCAAGAAGTAGCTGGCCCTCGTTCGCCTTCAGGCTTAAACATGAAAGCAGGGCGCCGGCTCTTCTGCCGGGGCCCTGCCCAGTGAATCTATTCGGTAACGCCTACGAGGCATTCCTTGAGGTTCGCCGCCTCTGCTGCGTTGAGCTCGACCACCAGCCGTCCTCCGCCTTCGAGCGGCACACGCATGATCAGGCTGCGGCCCTCTTTGGTTACTTCCATAGGGCCGTCGCCAGTACGTGGTTTCATAGCCGCCATTAGGAAAATCCCCTCCAGTTGTCCCAAATCCCGCCAACCCGGCCGGGTTGGCTCCGCGTGGAATATACGGCGTCGACAGTCATGGCAGTTCAGTCGTCGTCGCCGGGCACCCGAGGGTGCCTTTGTCCTTGCTTGTGTCCATTATCTCGTAATTACCCGCCCGTAGCTAATTGATGGACTTTTCCCGCCGGGCCGTGATCGCGCTTGAACTGGCGAAACGACGCGGAGGCATCACGGAGGATAGTCGCCGCCGCCCGGCAACTGCGCCCACGCCCACAGCCAGACGATCCATACGATCTGGAGGAGGAAGAACATGACCACCACGGTGCCGCGGTAAGCCTTCGAGCGGGACAACCAGGCCGTGCTGAGCGCCAAGGGGAACAAGGGCAAGAGCATCCGGAACGTGCTCGTCTGGGGGTGCAGGAAGACCAGAAGATACCCCACGTAGCACGTGCACCAAAGCCTCAGTTCGGTGCCGAGGGCCCGGACAGGTTTGCTCAACATCAGCAGGGCAAAGAGCGCGACGAAGACGAACGGCGCGAGAATGCCGAGTACCGGCCCGAAGAGCATTTGGCCGGTCTCGAACCATGGCTTGAACGGAACAAGGTCGTCCCCGCGCCAAACAGTTTCGGTCTTGGTGTAGGCCAGCGGATCCCCCGTGACCGCCCAGGCGATGGCCGGCCACGCGAGGGCCCCCGCCGCGCTGACCCCCACTAGCGCGGCCAGCGATCCAAGCTCCCGGAGCGTCGGGACCGACCCGGCGGCGGGCACGTCGGCGGGCACGTCGCCTGGCACTGACGGGCGGCGCCCGAACCTCTTCCACAAGTGGTGGACCAGGAGTAGGCCCACCATGGCCGCGAAGGGCACTCCAGTGGGCCGCGACAGGCACATGAGCAAGACCACGGGCATCGCCGCGAGGTACTTGCGACGCACCAGCAGCAGGAGCGAACCCGCCAGGAGCAGGGTATTGAGGGATTCCGCGTAGGGGACCTGCAGGATGGCCGAGACGGGGAACATCGAGAAGAAGGTCAGTGCCCACAGCGCCGTGGTCCGCCCGGCGAATTCCCGGAACAGTTTGTAGGCCACCAGGGCCGCCCCAAGCCCGGCCACCATCGCGACGACCGTCAGGGCGGGCAGCGTCGCCAGTCCGGTGAGTGCACCGAGCGCCTTGGCAAGGTACGGAAAGAGTGGATAGAACGCCCAGGAATTTTCCGCGACGCCGCCGTTCGCATTGACCGGCAAAACAGAGGGGTACCCGTTGTTCGCCGCTTCGGCGTACCAGCGCCCATCCCAGATGGTGATGAAGTTCCAGTAGTCAGGTGCCGGCGGAAACCACGGATTGACGCCTTGCTGCAACGCTGCGGCCATGAAGATGCAAGCGCTGACAAGCCTCGAGGCGATGTAGACGAGGGAGACCTGGACCCACCACGGCCAGCCCGCGGCGTGGGCTCCGGCGCGGCGCAATCTTCGGACCAGGAATCCCGTCGGGGACCGCGATTCGAGTGACGGGGTCACTCTTTTGGGTCTTCCTGGTTCCCGGCTGCCTCCAAGGCCAGTTTCAGCCGTTCGATTTCCCTCTCCTGCGAGGTCAGCTGATCCCGGAGCTCATCGAGGACCTCATCCACCTGGTCCATCCGGTAGCCCCGCAGCCCAAGGGCGAAGCGCACGCGGTCGACGTCGGATGCTTTGGCTCCTGCCGGCAACAGGACCGGCGGCAGGTTCGGGACGGGTTCGTCCAAACCGGCGCCGGAGTCGCGGGAGGATCTCGCCATTCCGGCGCCGAGGAACAACACGGCACCGATAATGACAATCGCGAGAAAGACCAGAAAAAAGCTCACAACAACCATCGTGCCAGACTCAGCTGAGAGCTCAGTGACGGCAAGGCTACTCCGGGCGCTGGTCCCCGTTGGTCGAGGGTGGCCGCGGGATTCCGTGCAGGACGCGGTGAACGGCGTCCGCAGGATCGTCCACAAGCTGGATGAGGTCCAGGTCCTTCGCGGAGACCATGCCTTCGGCCACCAGGGTCCCCTTGATCCATTCGATCATCGGGCTCCAGAAGTCGACCCCCAGAAGGACGATGGGGAACGATGTCACCTTGCGGGTCTGCACCAGGACCATGGCTTCGAACAGTTCGTCCAGGGTTCCCAGGCCGCCCGGCAGGACAATGAACCCTTGCGCGTACTTGACGAACATGGTCTTGCGGGCAAAGAAGTACCTGAAGTTGATGCCAAGGTCCACCCAGCGGTTGAGGCCTTGTTCGAACGGCAGCTCGATTCCCAGTCCCACGGAAACGCCGTTGCCTTCAACGGCGCCCCTGTTGGCGGCTTCCATGGATCCCGGGCCACCACCGGTGATGACGGCGACGCCGGCTTCCGCGAGGTGGCGGCCCACCTGCACGCCCATATCGTAATAGCCGGTGCCCGGCTTGGTGCGGGCGGAACCAAAGACACTGACGGCGGGGCCGAGCTCGGCGAGTGCACCGAATCCTTCAACGAATTCACTCTGGATCCGCAGGACCCGCCACGGGTCGGTGTGAATGAAGTGGTCGGCTCCCCGGGTGTCCAGAAGTCGCTGGTCCGACATCGGCATGGCGGCCTGTTTGCGCCGAAGCTCCAAGGGTCCTTTGTGCTTGGCTGGCGGTTCTGCGGCTACGGCCGGAGCTGACGCTGCCGATCCGTTGCTCATCGCCTTGCCATTGGCGTCTGGACTAGGAACTTGGGGCTGGCTGGTACTCATTGACCTAGGCTAGCGCGGATGGCGGCTGCAGCCGTTCCGGCGTGGCCTGTTGTTTGCGGTATTGGGTTTCCTACCCATCATTTGCTGTCAGATAGCTGCAAAGCAGGTATCTGTTGAATCACGATCCACGTAAGTTAGTGTGAGCTGGCTCAACTTGAATCATTTCTTCGCTAGATTCGTCACATGACTATTCAAGCCGCCAGCGATGCCCTCGTCTCCCTGAATGGCGTCAATAAGCACTTTGGTCAACTACATGTCCTGAAGGACATCAACCTCCAAGTGAAAAAGGGTGAGGTTGTGGTTGTCATCGGGCCTTCGGGCTCGGGCAAGTCCACGCTGTGCCGGGCCATCAACCGCTTGGAGACCATCGATACGGGCGAGATTTCGATCGATGGCAAGAAGCTGCCTGAGGAAGGCAAGGAACTTGCCCTTCTCAGGGCCGACGTCGGCATGGTCTTCCAATCGTTCAACCTGTTCGCCCACAAGACGATTCTCGAAAACGTCACGCTGGGACCGATCAAGGTGAAGAAACAGGACAAAGCAACCGCGGACAAGGACGCCATGGCGTTGTTGGAGCGGGTCGGCGTCGGGCAACAGGCACCCAAGATGCCTGCACAGCTCTCCGGTGGCCAACAGCAGCGTGTGGCAATTGCCCGGGCTCTCGCGATGAAGCCGAAGGTCATGCTTTTCGACGAGCCGACCTCGGCACTTGATCCGGAAATGATCAACGAGGTCCTGGATGTCATGGTCCAGTTGGCCAAGGAAGGCATGACCATGATCGTGGTCACCCACGAGATGGGCTTTGCGCGCAAAGCCGCCGACCGCGTTGTCTTCATGGCCGACGGCCAGATTGTTGAAGACGCCAAGCCGGAGGAATTCTTCACCAACCCCCAAAGCAACCGTGCCAAGGATTTCCTCTCCAAACTCCTGACTCACTGACACTCACCGCACCCAGGCCGCGGGGGTGGCCGCACAATGAAAGGAATATCATGAAGTCTTTTATCACCCGGAGGAAATCCCTCCTGGTCGCTGCAAGCGCGGCGCTCGCCCTTTCGCTGAGCGCATGCGGTGGCGGCGGCGGTTCCACCACCGCGCCAAGCAGCGAGTCCGCGCCGTTCACGGTGGCCCAGAACGTATCCATCACGGGCAGCCCCACGTTCGACAAGATCAAGTCGAACGGAAAGATCACGATCGGCGTCAAGCAGGATCAGCCTGGCCTGGGCTTCAAGGATGCCGCGACCGGCGAGTACAGCGGTTTTGACATCCAGGTTGCCCAGTGGATCGCCGCATCCCTCGGTTTCTCGAAGGACAAGATCGAGTACAAGCCCATTCCTTCGGCCAACCGCGAGTCCGCCATTACCAACGGCGACATTGACTACTACGTCGGGACCTACTCCATCACGGACAAGCGCAAGCAATTGGTCGACTTCGCCGGACCCTACTTCGTGACGGGTCAAGGCTTGCTGGTCAAGAAAAGCAACACGACCATCAACAGCGAGAAGGACCTGAGCGGGAAGAACGTCTGTTCGGCCACGGGTTCAACCCCCATCCAGAACATCAAGGCAAACTTCCCAGGCACCAAAACCACTGAGTTCGACACGTACTCACAGTGTGTCGAGGCGCTCAAGAGCGGCCAGGTCGATGCTGTGACTACCGACCAGGCAATCCTGATCGGTTACGCCTCCCAGGACACCGACAACCTCAAGGTGGTAGGCCAGCCGTTCACCACTGAGAAGTACGGTGTTGGCTTGAAGAAGGGCGATACCGCCTTCCGCAAGTTCGTGAACAAGATGTTCACTGACGGCGGCTCTGTGTGGCAGAAGATCTACGACTCCACACTGGGCCAGTCCGGCACCAAGGTCACCCAACCCGCAGTGGACAACTACTAAACCCATGTTGAGGGGGCGGCCCTTGGCCGCTCCCTCGAATATCGGCTGAAAGCGACCATTCTGTGAATACGCTGCTGAATAATTCGGACCTGTTCATCACAGGGTTCCGGAACACCCTTGTACTTTTCGTCGTTGCCGGGATCTTCGCCCTGATCCTGGGCACCATCGTGGCGACCCTGAGGGTATCCCCCATCCCTGCGATGCGCGCCGCAGCCACTTTGTACATCAACGTTGTGCGCAACACCCCATTGACGTTGGTCCTGTTCTTTTTTGCCTTGGGCTATCCGAAGCTCGGTCTCGTGGAAATTGATTTCATGACCGCCGCAACCGTCGGCCTCAGCCTGTACACCGCTACTTATGTGGCGGAAGCCGTGCGCTCCGGCATCAACACCGTGCCTGTCGGCCAGGCCGAAGCTGCCCGTGCCATCGGCCTTCCGTTCACCCAAACCCTGACCCTGGTGATCCTCCCCCAGGCATTCCGTGCCGTCATCCCGCCCATGTTCAGCGTGTTCATCGCATTGCTCAAGAACACAACGGTGGCAGCCGGCTTCTCGGTCGCCGAAGCGGGAGCCATCAGATCGAATCTTTCCGAGCGCGGCGAGCCTGCCATGGCCGGGCTGCTCTGGGTCGCACTGATCTTCGTTCTGCTCGTTTTCATCCTTTCCTTCGTCCAGCGGAAGCTTGAAAAGAAATGGAAGGTGGCCCGATGAGCTCGGTCCTTTTTGACGCTCCGGGCCCGAAGGCCCGCGCACGCTACCGGATTCTCGGCGTCGTGACCGCCCTGGTCATTCTCGCCATCGTCGGATTCATCGTCCTTCGTTTCGCCCAAAGCGGCCAGTTCGACGAGAAGAAGTGGCATTTGTTCACTTTCCCGCTGGTCCAGCAGACCATCATCCAATCCGTGGGCGCCACGCTTTCAGCGTTTGCCACGGCGGCCGTGCTCAGCTTGGTGCTGGGTGTCTTCCTGGCCTTCGGGAGGCTCTCCGACCGCAAGTGGATCAGCTTGCCTTGCTATGGGTTCACGGAGCTCTTCCGTGCCATTCCGTTGCTGATCCTCATGATGATCTTCTACTACGGGCTCCCTCCCCTCGGCGTCCAGGGGATCACGCCTTTCACGGCAGTCGTTGCGGGCCTGGTGCTCTACAACGGATCGGTGCTCGCGGAAGTCTTCCGGGCCGGCATCGAATCGCTCCCCCGTGGCCAGAGCGAGGCCGGCTACGCCATCGGCTTGCCGAAGAGCGCGGTCATGACAAACATCCTGCTGCCGCAGGCGGTCCGCTCGATGCTCCCGGTGATCATTTCCCAACTCGTGGTCATCCTCAAGGACACCGCATTGGGCTTCATCGTCACCTACAACGAGATCCTCTTCCAGGCCAAGTACTTCGGAAGCCAGGCCCAGTACGGTTCGCCCATCATTCCTTCCGCGATCATTGCCGGTGTGCTGTACGTCGGGATGTGCCTGATCCTGGCCGGAATCGCCAAGTGGCTTGAAGGCCGGATGCGCCGCAACGTCAAAGTGGTGAAGGTGGCCAAGTCGGAGATTGTGGCAATCGAGGGCTAGTCGCAAGAACGTCGCAAACGTGGGTGTGGCCCGTGGGCTTGGTTCCGGAACCAAGCCCACGGGCCACACCCGCATTCTCAAGCAAAAATAGGGTCACTCCACCTAGTCGGCCAGCCACGACCGCAACGCCCGGAGGCACTCACGGATGGCGTCGGCGTCGACGTGTTCGTTGTCTTTGTGCGCAAGAAGCGGATCGCCCGGTCCGAAGTTGACCGCGGGAACGCCTAGCTCGCTGAAGCGCGCGACGTCGGTCCAACCGTACTTGGGTTTGGGCTCGGCACCGACGGCGGCAATGAAGGACGCCGCAGCCGGGTGGTTGAGGCCCGGCCGCGCCCCGGCGGCAGCGTCGGTGCGGACGACGTCGAAGCCGTCCAAGAGTTCCCGGACGTGGGCTTCGGCCTGGTCCGGGGTCTTGTCCGGCGCGAAGCGGTAGTTGATCTCCACGACACAGCGGTCCGGGATGACGTTGCCCGCAGTGCCGCCGTTGATCTTCACGGCATTGAGGCTTTCCCGGTAGTCCAGCCCGTCCACGTTGACGGTGCGAGGTTCGTAGGAGGCCAAGCGGCTCAGGATGGGAGCGGCTGCGTGGATGGCGTTGCTGCCCATCCACGCCCGGGCGGAGTGCGCCGCTTCCCCGACCGTGGTGGCTTCGAAGCGGCTGGTGCCGTTGCAACCGCCTTCCACCGTGCCGTCCGTGGGTTCGAGCAGGATCGCGAAGTCCCCCTCCAGGAGATGGCCATGGTTCCGTACCAAGCGGCCGAGGCCGCTCTTGACCGCTTCAACTTCCTCATGGTCATAGAAGACGAAGGTGACGTCTTTGCCCGGCTCGGCGCCGCCGTCGAACATTGTCGCGGCGAGCGCAAGCTGCACCGCGACCCCGCCCTTCATGTCGGTGGCTCCGCGTCCATACAAGGTTCCCGTCCCGGGGACGCCGGACTCCCACGTGGCGGGCACGGTGCCGAGCGAACCCTCCACGGTGGGCAACGGCACGGTATCGAGGTGGCCGGCCAAGATCACGCGCTCCGGGCGTCCCAGCTCGGTCCGGGCAATGATGGCGTCGCCGTCCCGCACAAGCTGCAGGCCGGGGATCGTACGAAGCGCGGATTCAACGGCGTCTGCAAGCGCGGCTTCGTTGCCGGACACGCTGTTGATGTCCATCAGCGCCGCGGTCAGCAGCGCAACGTCTTGCCTGATGTCAAGAAGGATCGGGGTAGTTTCAACGGTCACCTCTCCACTGTATCCCGAGCGAATTGCGACCCCTCGGTCCACACACGGTTTCAAGGGAAGCAGTGGCTCTCGATAGACTTGCGCCATGACTGAAACCGCTGCCTCTGCCGCTCTCGATAGCGCTTCTGACAACGATCGCTCCGCCTACGGCTTTGGCCTGGCCACCATCGCCACCTCCGACGCCGGAGAAGCGACAGTGCTGGACGTCTGGTTTCCGGCACCGGCATTGGGCGAAGCTGCCGCATCCCTGCGCGCCGTGGAGCACGCCGACGAGTCGCTGACTGCTCTCGCAGCTGAAAGCCACGACGCCGACCGCCGGACCGAACAGAAGGTGGTCTTTGCCCAGATCAACCTGGACGAGGCACCTGCCGACACCGTTGACGCCTACCTGCGCCTGCACTTGCTTTCGCACCGGCTCGTCAAGCCCAACAGCATCAACCTGGACGGGATCTTCGGCAAGCTCCCGAACGTTGTGTGGACGAACTTCGGCCCCGCAGCAGTGGACGGCTTCGAATTGACCCGCGCCCGCTTGCGTAAGCACGGCGCCGTCACGGTCTACGGAGTGGACAAGTTCCCGCGCATGGTGGACTACGTCGTTCCCACCGGGGTCAGGATCGCCGACGCCGACCGGGTCCGCCTGGGCGCCTACCTCTCCGAAGGCACCACGGTCATGCACGAGGGCTTCGTGAACTTCAACGCCGGCACGCTCGGCACGTCCATGGTGGAAGGGCGCATCTCGGCAGGTGTTGTTGCCGGTGACGGCACCGACGTCGGTGGCGGCGCCTCCATCATGGGGACCCTCTCCGGTGGCGGCAAGGAAAAGATCGCCCTGGGTGAGCGCGTGCTCCTGGGTGCCAACTCCGGCGTGGGCATCAGCATCGGCGACGACTCCGTGGTCGAAGCAGGCCTCTACGTCACGGCTGGAACCCGCGTGCGCATCCCCGGCCCGAAGGACGCCAACGGGGAAGACACCAGCAGCATCATCAAGGCTGTTGAGCTCTCCGGCGTGCCGAACCTTTTGTTCCGCCGCAATTCCACAACTGGCGAAGTCGAGGTCCTTCCCCGCAAGGGCCAGACGGTGGAACTCAACGAAGCCCTCCACGCCAACTAGCTGATACCTGGATGCGCCGTCTCCGACGCACCATCATCTTGTTGCTGGCGCTTGCCTTGGTGGCCGGTGCCATCTACGCCGTGGTGACTGTACTGCAGCATTCCGAAACCTTGGTTACGGAACGCTGCGTCGCCGTCGTGGGCTCGGACTCGTACGAGCTGGCGACGGACCAGGCCGCGAATGCCGCCCTCATCACCGCCATTGCCGTGCAGCGGGGGCTGCCTCCGCGCGCGGCCACAATCGCCGTGGCCACAGCCATGCAGGAATCCAAGCTTCGCAACATCGGGCACGGTGACGAGGTTGGCCCCGATTCGCGGGGCCTGTTCCAGCAGCGCCCCTCCCAGGGCTGGGGCACCGAAGCCGAGGTCATGGATCCCGTCTACGCGACGAACGCTTTCTATGACCACCTTGTGAAAATACCCGGCTACGAAACAATGGCGATCACTGATGCGGCGCAAGCGGTCCAGCATTCCGCCTACCCCCAGGCATACGCGCAGCAGGAACCCATGGGCCGGGCGTATGCGTCGGCGCTCACCGGACATTCCGAACGGGCCCTCGACTGCACGGTCCGGGCCGCGGACACCGCCGGCGACCCGAACGCCGTCGTGGCCGCCATGACCACGGAGTTCGGCGCCCTGCCGGCCGCGGCCCAGGGCCGCACGGTCCAGTTGAACATCAGCGGTGCGCAGGCGTGGGCTGTGGCCCAGTGGGCCGTGGCGAATGCCAAGGACCTTTCCGTGACGCAGGTTGACGTGGCTGGCGCCACCTGGAACCGGCAGGACCACAAGGGCTGGCAGGATTCAGCGGCAGCATCGGGGTCTGTGACCATCACGGTTTCGGCTCCGAAGACCTAGTTTTGGGCGGGGCCTCGGCGGTGCCTGGCCTCAGACCAGTAGTTCAACCACCGGCTGGACGTAGCTGCGGAAGATATCCGGCTCGGACAAGAGCCGGTGGCTCATGATCATCTTGTCCGGCTCAAGATACCAGGCCCTTGGCTCGTTGAGGGGTAGCTCGATGATCGTCAGCTGGAAGTCCCGGGAACTCCGTCCGACTTCCAGCAGCCGGTCCTCCACCATGTCCCCCAGAAGCAACGTGGCGCCGCTCGCTTCGCGTTCAGCCTCCAGTTTTTCGTACTCTTCAAGGCGCTCACGGGCCCAGGTCAGGGCGGCTCCGAAGTGTGCCTGCAATACTCTGCGCAGGGCAGGCGAATTGCCGAAGGCGTTGAATCCCGGGGGTGAAAGCTCCGGCGCGGCATCCGGATACGCCCTCAACAGCTGCTCCCACCAGGCCTCCCACTCTGTCTTGAGGGCCGGCACCCCGCCTACCTCGGCAGTGAGGTGCGTGTGGTCCGCGTGCCTGACTTTGGGTGTGGCGTGGGACAACGTTGGCGTACCGGCTCCGTCCAATCCAGCAACGTCTCTCAGATACAAGGCAATGAGCATCGGTCCGGAGGTGTCCATTGTGATTCGCCACCCCTGACCGCCTGTGTCATGCATCCGATTGCCTCCCTTGGCAGGTGCCCACTCAGGGTTCCAGTCTATTCCCGTTGAGCCTCGACGTTAACGGTTGGACGGGACCGCAACCAGAGTCTGCAGGTGCGCGGTCAGAACGTCGCGGCAGACCTCGGCCGTCATCCACTCAGGCTGCAGCAGGGCGTGCATGCACAGTCCGTCGAGGGTGGCCAGAAGGCGCTCGGCCTCGGTCACCAGGCGCTCCTGGCCGGATCCGCCGTCGGGCATCAGCCGCATCACCAAGCGGCCGACGACGGCGGCCACGGCCCGGTGGCTGCGTGCCGCTTCCTGTTCGAGTACTGGCCGGATTCGGGCCGCGTGCCGGAATGCCATCCAGACACAGGCGTCGACGGCCAGTTCCTCGTCGAGCGGAAGGAATTGGCCCACCAGGGTTAAGACGGCGGCGCCGTGTTCCGCCGAATCCGGATCCAAGGATTCGACGACGGCGAACGCGTCCTCAAGCCGCGCGGCGATCCTGTCGATGACCACGGCAAAGGAGTGGACCAGCAGTTCATCGCTGCTGGCAAAGTAATGCCGGACCGAGCCGACGGCGAGCCCGGCTTCGTCGGCCACCTCCCGCAAGGAGGCACGTTCCAGGCCATCCGAGGCGATGATCCTGAAGACAGCTTCGACTACTTCCTGGCGCCGGGCTTCGGCATCAACAATCTTGGGCACAGATCTTTTTAGCACGAACGTGCTTGAACGGTACCGCCCGGCGCACCGGAACTGCGGGACTGTGGCGCACGCAACACTGAGCGAGCCTTGGCAAGTTCGGCTAGCGTTGCTTGCATGAGAATTCTTGTCACGGGTGGCACCGGCTACATCGGATCGCACACCGTCCTGTCCCTGCTGGAAACCGGACACGAAGTGGTCGTGCTGGACAACCTCGTGAACTCAAGCGAAGAGTCCCTGCGCCGCGTCGGTGAGCTGGCGGGAAAGACGGCGGCGTTCCATAAAGTGGATCTGGTGGACGAGGCCGCGGTTGAAGCCGTGTTCGATCAGCACAGCATCGACGCCGTCATCCACTTCGCCGGGCTCAAGGCAGTTGGCGAATCCGTGCAGGAACCCCTGAACTACTACTACAACAACATCGTCGGCACGCTGAACCTGCTCCGCGCCATGGACAAGCACGGGGTCCGGTCGATCGTTTTCAGTTCCTCCGCCACGGTATACGGCGAGCACAACCCCATCCCCTACATCGAGAAGATGGAGATCGGGGCGAACAACCCCTACGGCCGTACCAAGGAACAGATCGAGGACATCCTCACGGACCTCGGCGCCGCGGACGAACGCTGGCACATCGCCTTGTTGCGCTATTTCAACCCGGTGGGCGCACACCCCTCGGGCCGGATCGGCGAGGACCCCCAGGGTATCCCCAACAACCTGGTCCCCTACATCGCCCAGGTCGCCGTCGGCCGCCGCGAAAAGCTCATGGTCTTCGGCGGAGACTACGACACCCCGGACGGCACCTGCCTGCGGGACTACATCCACGTCGTCGACCTCGCCGGTGGCCACGTCGCCGCATTGGACTACGTTGCGGAGCGCCCCGGCGTTCACCGCTGGAACCTTGGCTCCGGGAAAGGCACGTCCGTACTGGAGATGCTCCACGCCTTCGAACAGGCCGTGGGCCACCCGCTGCCGTACGAGATCACGGGCCGCCGGGCGGGAGACCTGCCCGCGTTCTGGGCCGACGCCTCCTCCGCCCTGGCCGACCTGAGCTGGTCCACCACGAAGACCGTGGACCAGATGTGCGAAGACCACTGGCGCTGGCAGAAGAACAACCCTCTCGGCTACAGCTCTTAAAGTGCAACGCGGGGTCACTTACGGCCCATAATGTCCCTTGGGACGGGCTGTAAGTGACCCCGCGTGCTGGGCCCACACCGGCGGGGATTAGACCGCCGGGTAGTCGCGCTCCGGCTCTCCTGTGTAGAGCTGCCGCGGACGGCCGATCTTCGTCTGGGGATCGTTGATCATTTCGCGCCACTGGGCAATCCAGCCGGGGAGTCGGCCGATCGCGAACAGCACGGTGAACATCTTCTCGGGGAAGCCCATGGCCTTGTAGATCAGGCCGGTGTAGAAGTCGACGTTCGGGTAGAGCTTGCGCTGGATGAAGTAGTCGTCCGCAAGGGCCTTCTCTTCGAGGCGCATCGCGATGTCCAGGAGCTCATCGTTGCCGCCCAGCTTGCCCAGGATC